>JBDTQZ010000419.1:0-3238 GCA_039931935.1 Burkholderiaceae bacterium
TGGACGAAGCCGACAAGTGGCGCGGAATCGTCCATCGTTTCATCATTTCGCGGGAAGACGATGCAACAAGGCCGTGACGAGGTCCAGGAGCTGTGTGCACTGCTGCGTTCGCACTTTCCGATCATCCTGATCGCGTCGCACGAAGAGCCGCGAATCCTCGAGCTGCTCGCCAAGGCGGCGAACCTGGAAAACCAGGTGCTGATGACGTGGAGCATCACGTGTGGCATCCACCGCCACGGCCGCGAAGAAGCGATCTATCAAACCAACGATCTGCTCGACGTACTAAAACACATCGACAAAACCGCGCAGAATGGCATCTACGTTCTGTGCGACGCGCATCCGGGATTCAAGGATCCGATCTCGATGCGTCTGATCCGCGAGATCGCGCTATCGCATTCGAAGTCGGCTCGTACGCTGGTGTTTATTAGTCCACGGCTCGACGAACTGCCGTCGGAAGTGCTGCGCCTTTCGGCGCACTTTCATCCGCAGCTCCCGGACCGTGATGCGATTCGCGGGATCGTCAATGAGGAGGCGAAGCGCTACGAAAATCAAACCGGCGAAAGGCCGCGCGGTGAAAAGCACGCGTTGGAGATGCTGATCATGCATCTGCTCGGCATGGAACAGGATGACGTGCGACGACTGGTTCGGCAGGCGCTGCGAGACGATGGCGCAATCAGTCAGGATGATCTGCGGCGCGTTCTGGCGACCAAGTACGAAGCGCTCGGCGGCGCTGCTTCGTTGGCGTACGAGGAAAGCAAGGTGAAGTTCGACGACGTCGGCGGGCTGGCCCGGCTCAAGCACTGGATATCGTTGCGCCGCAAACCCTTCCTCGATCCGAGTGCTGCAAACGTCGATCGGCCGAAGGGCATTGTGCTGCTGGGCGTGCAGGGCGGCGGCAAGAGCCTGGCGGCACGCGCGGTCGCGGGAGAATGGGGCGTGCCCTTGATGCGCCTCGACTTCGGCGCGCTTTACAACAAGTACTACGGCGAGACAGAGCGCAACCTGCGCAATGCGTTCGCTGCTGCCGAGGCAATGTCGCCGTGCGTCCTGTGGGTTGACGAGATCGAAAAAGGAATATCGGTTGACGGCGGCGACGGCGATGGTGGCGTGTCACGCCGCGTGCTTGGCAGCCTGCTGACCTGGATGTCGGAGCGAACCGAGCCTGTGTTCATCGTGGCGACGTCGAATGATATTTCGCAGCTACCCCCTGAGCTGGTCCGTAAAGGACGGTTCGATGAAATCTTCTTCGTCGATTTTCCAAGTGCCGAGGCGCGCATCCAGATTGCGACGATTCACCTGAAAAAGCGCGGCTACGATCCGGCGCAGTTCGACGTGTCCGATCTGGCCAGGTTGTCTGAAGGATATTCAGGCGCCGAAATCGAGCAGGCGATCGTTTCGGCATCGTTCGAAGCGCGCGCTCGCAACGAGGCACTGCGCCCTGCGGATATTCTTGCGGAGATCGAATGCACCCGGCCACTGTCGGTCGTCATGGCCGAAAGAATCAATGAGTTGCGCGCGTGGGCAGCCGACCGCGCCGTGTTTGCCGACGATGATCTCAACGTCTCACGCCCTGCGGCCGAAAACTAGGTCGTAGGTAGCGTGGCCAAGCCGCTCGCCGCGCGCGTGAAACTTGGTGACCGGACGCGTGCACAAGGGATTTTCCGGAGCCGGCGAATAACCCGCGTGCAGGTTGAGAAGCTTCGCTTCTGCACCGAACACCTGAAGCGCCTGCTGCGCGTAGTCTTCCCAGTCGGTGGCGCAATGTACGTAGCCTTGCGGTTCAAGCCGTTCCGCAAGCACCTCCACGAACGCCGGCTGCAACAACCGTCGCTTGTGATGCCGTTTCTTCGGCCAGGGATCGGGACAGAAAACATGGATGCCTGCCAGCGAGCTGAGTGCAATCATGTCGCGCACGACCTCGACCGCATCGTGGTGCACGATGCGTACGTTGGTTATTCCACGTTCACCGATGACTTTTAGCAACGCACCGACGCCTGCAGTAAAGACTTCGACGCCGAGGAAATTGATATCCGCGCGCGCCTGCGCAATCGCCATCGTGGTTTCGCCCATGCCACAGCCGATTTCGAGAATCGTGGGTGCATCACGGTCGAAAGTCCGAGCCAGATCGATCGGAGCGGGTGCATACGGAACGCCGAAAGCCGGCAGCAGATGGTCAAACGCGTGCCGCTGCGCTTGCGTGAAGCGGCCACGCCTTAATGTGAAGCTGCGTATGTGCGGGTGCGCCTGACCGCGCGCCGCTGAGTCATCGGAAAATTGCTCCGGCGTGGCGTCGCCGTTTGCCGGTGGCCGCCTCTTCAAGCCGCTTTGCTCGGTGCGATGACGCCGGTGGTCGGTGAGCTGGGGCTCGCGCTGTAAAGTTTTTTCGGCATGCGACCGGCGAGGAACGCCTCGCGGCCGGCTTCAACGGCCTTGCGCATTGCACTCGCCATTTTGACCGGATGCTTCGCGTGTGCAACGGCGGTATTCATCAGCACTCCGGCGCAGCCGAGCTCCATCGCAATCGCCGCATCGCTGGCGGTACCGACGCCGGCATCGACGATCACCGGGACGGTGGCCTTCTCGAGGATCAGCTGAATGTTCCACGGATTCAGAATCCCCATGCCCGAGCCGATTAGCGACGCCAGTGGCATCACAGCGACGCAACCAATCGACTGCAGCGTCTGCGCCTGTATCGGGTCATCGCTGCAATAAACCATGACTTCGAAGCCTTCGCGCACCAGTTGCTCGGCGGCCTTGATCGTTTCGGGCATGTTCGGATATAGCGTTTGCGGATCGCCGAGCACTTCAAGCTTCGTCAATGCGTGGCCGTCGAGTAGCTCGCGCGCCAGCCGCAAGGTGCGCACGGCGTCGTCGGCGGTATAGCAACCAGCGCTGTTCGGCAACATCGTGTATTTCGAGGGCGGCAACACGTCGAGCAGATTGGGCTCGCCCCGCGTCTGCCCGATATTGGTCCGGCGGATCGCGACCGTGATGATCTGCGCACCGCTCGCTTCGACCGCCAATCTGGTCTGGGTGAGGTCCTTGTACTTGCCGGTGCCGAGCAGCAATCGCGAACCGAATCTGCGCGCGCCAATGATCAAGTCATCGTTCATTAGCCGCCTCCGACCGCGATCACGATCTCGAGCCGATCTCCGCTAGTGAGTTTGGTCGAGTCGTGCTGACTCTTAGGGACGATCTCGCCGTTACGCTCGACGGCGACCCGCTTGCCTGCGGTGTC
>JBDTQZ010000420.1:0-3233 GCA_039931935.1 Burkholderiaceae bacterium
AGTTAACTGCAACCTGCAGCGTCTCGACGGCCCGGTGCGCGGCAACGGTTCGATCATTCAAGAGCTCGAGGGGCTGTACGCCGGCGCAGGCTGGAACGTGATCAAGCTGCTGTGGGGGTCTGACTGGGATCCGTTGTTCGCGCGCGATACGCAGATGCTGTTGTTGCGTGCGTTCCATGAAACCGTCGATGGGGAATTTCAGACCTTGTCGGCCACCGATGGTCGTTTCAATCGCGAACATTTTTTCAACAAGTATCCGGAGCTCGCGCAGCTGACGTCGCATTTGTCGGACGAGGATATCGACCGGCTGCGACGCGGCGGTCACGATCCAATCAAGATCCACGCGGCATATCACGCTGCAGCGAATCATCGCGGCCAGCCGACCGTGATCTTGGCGAAGACCAAGAAAGGCTACGGTATGGGCACGGCTGGTCAGGGTCGCATGACCGGTCATCAGCAGAAAAAGCTCGACACCCAAGCGCTGCTCGAGTTTCGCGATCGCTTTGCCCTGCCGCTCAGCGACGCACAAGCCGAGCAAGTCGAATTCATCCGGCCGGCGCCCGACACCCCCGAGATGAAGTACCTGCATGCGCGACGCCACAAGCTCGGTGGATATTTGCCGGCGCGCGATGCTTCGTGTCCGGCGCTCCCAGCGCCAGACGCCGCGGTGTTCGGCAAATTTGCGCTCGAGGCAAACGGCAAGGAAATGTCGACCACGATGGCATTTGTGCGGATGCTCTCGGCGCTGCTGAAGGATCGCGAGATCGGCGCGCGCATCGTGCCGATCATCGCCGACGAAGCGCGCACGTTCGGCATGGCGGATCTGTTTCGCACCGTCGGCATCTACTCGCCGGTCGGACAACTGTACGAACCGGAAGACCAGGCGCAGATCAGTTACTACAAGGAAGCCAAGACCGGCCAGATTCTCGAAGAAGGAATCAACGAGGCAGGTGCCATTGCGTCGTGGGTCGCGGCCGGCACCAGCTATTCGACCAACGGCCTCGCGATGCTGCCGTTCTATATTTTCTATTCGATGTTCGGCTTTCAGCGCGTCGGCGATTTGCTATGGGCGGCAGCCGACTCGCGGACGCGCGGATTCCTGATGGGCGCGACCGCGGGCCGGACGACGTTATCGGGTGAGGGACTCCAGCATCAGGATGGCACGAGTCACTTGATCGCGAGCACGATTCCGAACTGCCGCGCATACGACCCGTGCTATGCCTACGAATTGGCGCTGATCGTCGAAGACGGCATGCGACGCATGCTTGCCGAGCAGACCGACGTTTTCTACTACGTCACCGCGATGAATGAAAACTATGCACAGCCGTCCGCACCGCCCGACACGCGTGACGGCGTGTTGCGGGGGATGTATCGAGTAAGGTCTACGTCCGATCCAAAGGTCCGCTTGCTCGGCTCGGGGACGATTCTGCGCGAAGCGCTGGCAGCAGCGGAAATTCTGCAGCGCGATCACGGTGTAGATGCCGATGTTTATTCAGTGACGAGTTTCACCGAGTTGCGCCGTGAAGCAGTTGACATGCAGCATGCGACGAAGCCCGCAACTGCGAACCAGAGATCGTGGGTAGAACACCAGCTAGCCGCAAACGGGGCGCCGGTCATTGCGGCCAGCGACTACGTCACGGCAGTTCCCGACTTGATCCGGCCATGGATTCGCGATCGCTACATCACACTGGGAACCGACGGATTCGGCCGCTCTGACACGCGCGCGGCTCTCCGGCAATTTTTCCACATCGACCGGCAGTCGATTGCGCGTACCGCAATTGAAGCGCTGAGCAGCTAGGGCTTGCGGCCTGTTCCGATGGAATCGCTGGACTCGACGACGTTTAGTGGGCGCCGACAATCTGCAACCAAAGGCTTACCGCTCGTCGCTACGAGCGATGTCGCCAGACCGTGCTACCCGAGCAGGATTACCCGATAGTCGTTGACGTTGGTACGCGTGGGCCCCGTGTGGATCAGTCCACCTGCCGCCAGGAAGAACCCGTACGAGTCGCATCGATCAAGTGCTTCGCGCGCAGAGACTCCTTGGGTCGCGGCCTGCGCGACCGACTCCGGTCGAAGCCACGCACCCGCGTTATCCTCAGTGCCGTCGATGCCGTCGGTGTCGGCTGCGAGCGCATCAACATCAGGCATTCCCTGCAGCTCGAACGCCAGCGACAGCAGAAATTCGGTGCACCGCCCTCCGCGACCGGTTACTCCCGGCGGCAATGTCACGGTGCATTCGCCGCCTGAAATCAACGCCACCGGGGGCTTGAACGGCTGGTGATGGGCACGGATTTCGCGCACCAGCGCTGCGTAGACCTTTGCAACCTCGCGCGCTTCCCCGGTTACGGTGTCCCCGAGGACAAACGCATCGATGCCGGCCGATCGCAACACCTCGGCCGCGGCCTCGAGCGAACGATGCGCTGACGCAATGACTCGGTTTTCGACTTGCCCGAACAGCGGATCGCCCGGTTTTGGCGTTTCGTCGACGAGGCCATCAGCGCCGCGTCGCAGCCACGATGACACGTCGACGGGCGCTTCGACATTCCAACGCGATAGCACGGCCAGCGCATCGGCGTACGTGGAAGGATCGGCCGCGCAAGGTCCGGAGGCGATGTCGGTGGGTGCGTCGCCTGTCACGTCTGAAATCATCAGCGCCAATACGCGAGCGCCATGCTTCGTCGCGGCCGCGGCAAGTTGTCCCCCCGCGATTTGCGAGAGGTGCTTGCGCACGATGTTCATCTCACCGATTGGCGCACCGCTGGCAAGCAACTTGGTCGTGACGGACTTCAAACTCGCCATCGATACTTCAGGCACCGGGAGGCTTAGCAGACTCGATCCTCCACCCGAAATCAACGCTAGTAGCAGATCACCGCGCCGCAAACTTGAAACGAGCTGCATGATGTCGCGCGCCGCACCTTCACCCGCATCGTCGGGCACCGGATGCCCAGCTTCTACGACACGAATGCGCTCAGTGGGTGCGCCGTGTGCGTAGCGCGTGATGACCAACCCTTCAAGCGCGACATCGAGCCAGGCACGCTCGACTGCGAGCGCCATGCTGGCCGCGGCCTTGCCCGCACCCACCACCTTCACGCGACTAGGAGGGAACTGCGGCAGATGGGCCGCGACAATTCGCAAAGGATCCGCCGCCGCCACCGCAGCGTCGAAGCTCGCTCGCATCAATTCAACAGCATTCATCGTCGGCACAAACCCGAGCGTTGAGTGGCGCCGAAGGT
>JBDTQZ010000421.1:0-3231 GCA_039931935.1 Burkholderiaceae bacterium
GTTTTTCCGGCAAAGGGAGTGCCAAAAACTTCTATCAGCCCAATCGTAAGATGAGCCAGGGAAGTTGCATAGTTGTCTTGATCCCAATTGGCGCTAAAGGCTTCGCCCCGCACGACGATGTACCTTTCGAGTACATCGATATTAAGGAGGTGATCTTTCTGCCGAGCCACCGGCTCAACGTACACGCTGATGAGATTTTCGACGGAGTCGCCGTCGTAACCAGCTTTCTTCGCGGCATCGAAGGCGTCCTGCTCTTTTTTCTTCTGAGATGTCGTACTTTGGAGACCTTGTCTATCGAAAAAGCGCACTGGATTGCAGGCGGTATAGGCGTAGAGGTTAGGCCCATCGGCAAGTCCTGCGGGATCTGCCGCGATCCACTCTCCTAACCACGGCGCGTAGTACCGCGCCCCGTGATAATTCACTCCGCTCTCCTCATCCCTCTCCATCCCCGTATACCGATACCGCTTAATCGGCGCTTCCGTCTGCGCATCCATCAACCGATACGCACTCGTCCCATACGGATGAAACTCCTCATACGAAATGATCTCCCCGTCAAGATTTAATTCCAGTCCCACCGAACCCAGATGGTTACCGTACTGGTAGCGGAATAAGGTCTGCTCCTTGATTCTTAAGCCGTTGGGCCTAGGCTGACTCGTCGATTTGGCCGTGATCACATCGTCCACCAGCAAGACCCGTTGCTCGCCCTCGAACAAATGCAGTGATTCGATTTCTTCGACTGGGTCATCGGGAATAGTGGTGTAGCGGCGATAAAGTTCGTAGCCACCAAGGTAGATACGATCTTCCACCACACCACCACCGTTACGGGTAATGTGCTTGCGCGTACGCTGCTTGTCGATGCCATAGTGATAGCGGGCCATTCCGCCGCCACCCAAGTCGAAGCGGCGGATCATGTCGAGCCAGTCCCAGCGAATATCCAGCCCCCAGTCCTCCGGCGTTCGATTGAAGTTGAGCACATTGCCGTGAGGGTCGTGGCGATACGTGACGGCATCGATCGTGCTGCTTCCGTACCAGGTCCGATCGAGCCGATTGCTGTCCACTCGGGTGGTGTAATGCCGCGCCCAGCCGGAGCCATTGTCCGGCAGGTGCCGCATGGAGACAAAATTGCCGACTTCGTCGTAGAGGTAGCGCTGCGAGTAATTACGTGGCTGGTCCGCGGTAGGAAACTGGCTTTGCGGCCACGGCCCTTCGCTGCTTTGCGGCGGTGCCGGCGCATTGGGGTTTTCGCGCCCCGTCGCGTCGATCAACCGGTACAGCGCATCGTAAACATAATGGTGCTCCGGACGGATGACCGAGTTGTTGGCGAACACCGTCTCCTGCGCGGCATCGTTTATGTGGGTGATGTTGCCGCCGGGGTCGTAGGTGTAACTCAGATCTTGCATGCCCTTGGGAGAAACGGCGCGTACTGTGGTGAGCGCCGTCAGCCGGAAGTTTTTGTCGTCGTACGAGTAACGGGTCAGGGTCCCGTTTCCCAGCGCAAGACTCAGCTTCTGGCCTTTGGCGTTGTAGCTGATCGCCTTGATCGCCTGGCTGCTGCGGGTCGCGTCGCTCACGAAACTCACGCGCCCGTCCGGATTCGTGGTCTTGCTGGCCCGGACATGCAGCCATTCCGCCTTGAGCGCACCGCGCTCGTTGTACTCCGGCACGTATACGGCAACGCGATTGGTTGCGCCGGGGGTGGCTTGTTGTGTTCCATTGGCCGAGAAGGTGATGTCCCGATGCCAGTTGTACAGCGTGGTCATGCGGCCTAGCGCGTCGAACGCCGTACGCATGATGAAGGTTTCGCTTTCCAGTGGCGAGGTCCGGCTCGGCAACCAATCCAGCAGTTCCGGCTCCAGAGCGGGATCGGGCGCCATTCTCACCAGCGTTCGCGTGACATGCGACGGCTGTCCGCAAAGATCGATGCGCTCGATGGTCGCCAGTCCGCTCGGGTCCCAGTGCCTGACTGACTGGCCGATCAGATTGCGCTGCTTCGCATCGTCCAGATCAATGGCGCCATTGGGGTCGCTGGTATCGCAGTGCTCAAACGCTTCGATTAACGCCGTGGCATTGTTGCCGATGCTTAACCACTGGGAAGTGGGGCGATGTAATACGTCGTAGTCGGTTCGATACTGGCGCGACTGCATGGGAGTACCGGCTCCCCGATCGTTCGCGTCCCACGCAAGCATCGGCTTGCCCGCCGCGTCCATGAGCATCCAGCGATCGCCGGCGTCCATGCTATGCTGGAATAATAAGTTGCCTGCGATGTCGTAACAAGGCACTGCATTCGACGGCATGTCGTAGGCAGGCTTCCAGTCTGGGGCGGGTTGGTCGTAGAGCGGCGTGTGATTTGCCTGCGGCGGGGAAATGTACTGCATAACGAGATTGCCCCGTGCGTCGCAAATCCAGAGCGGCTTGCTTTCGGCGTCGAGTTTGCTGAAAGTCAGGTAACGTTCATCCAGCCAGGGGCGATCGGGCAATGCGGTGTTGGCCAGCCCTGGCGCCTCCGACGGCACCCGGTTATGCGCTATCGCGATCACGTCCCTTCCCAAGCTGTCGAACAGGGTCAGCGCTGGCGTGTCGGCATGTAGCGCGGCGAGGCGCGCGGCGCGCCGGACTTCCGCCGCCGCACCGGTTGCGGAATTTCGCGCGTACCAGTCGCTCTCCAGAACGGTATCGTTGGCATCAAATGTTCTTGAATGCCAGGGCGAAAACTCGACCTTGCTGAAGGTGCCATCCGGCATTTCGATACGCACCACTCTTCCCGCGGCATCATAGAAGATGATCGGCGTTACGCCATTTGCCTGCGGTAATTCGCAACCAAATTCCGCACTGAACGCCGGTTCGTACTGCTTGACCGGCTTACCCTTGTTGTTCAGCACCGTCAGGCCGTTGACGATCCAGCGAAGCGCCGTTTGTCCCGGTGCCGGCTCTGCCTGCACTTTTTTCATCAGCACATTGCCAGCGCCGTCGGAGCATTCGAGAGAGACCTGCAATGGACTGTTGGCGCCGCCGGGTACATGAAAATGATTCTCGCGCTGAATGCCGCACGCACCGGCGGGTCGATCCGCCCAGGCAATCAGATTTCCCTGCAGGTTCCGCCGCTCACCGAAGTGATAGACGAAACGCGCCGTGGCATGGCCCAGCCAATCCCTGGCTTGCTGCAAATTCATGACGCCGTCCGTGCAAAAGGCCTGCACGTCGGCGTCCGACGGATTGGCAAGGTCGTCGTCG
>JBDTQZ010000422.1:0-3221 GCA_039931935.1 Burkholderiaceae bacterium
CAAGCCGCGCGGGTATCCAGTCCCATCGTGGCGCTCCCGGTACTGTTCAGCGATCAGAGCGCCTGTCTCCAACAGGCGCAAATTTGACCTGCGCAGTAATTCACCTCCATATCGCGCGTGATCACGAATTAGCTGGCGCTCAACATCGGACAGCTGACTCGACTTCTGGAGAAGATTAGAAGGTACCGCAAGCATTCCGACGCTGCAGAGTTGCGCCCCGAGCGAGAGTTGGGAAACACGTTCTACGTCCCAGCCCATATCTTTCGCAAGTTGACTTGCCAATCGAGAAATCCTAAAGATTCGGTAAATGCCATGTCCGCGAACAAGCTCTGCGTTTACGGCGGCTTCGACCAGGCCCTGCACACGAAAATGTATGCCCACATGTAAGAAATGAAACTTGGCGATCAGACCCTGATCGACCGCCGCATCTAAGGTGGGCGTCACCCGCGCTTGCGGTAGTTCGACATACCGATGCGGGAGCACGGCGGCTTCAATCCAAGTTCTTTTCCAATCTACCAACTCCTGCAGGTGCACCAGTGAGTCGTCGGGAAGGCCTGCCGCTTCGTATGCATCGATGCAGATATTCAAAAAGTTAGGAACAAGTGACGGAAACTTTGACCTGGCAATAGCTAGACATCGTTGGAGCGCCCCCAGCCCCTCTTCAACATCGCCTGACCGTACGCTCACTAGCGCCTTCGCTGCATAGCACTTCTGAGTTGTCATCGGATCGTCACCGAGCACAGCAGCGCACATCGCACGTTCCGAGAATTCGCGTGCACTTGTTACGTCTCCGATTTGCAGATACAAGTGCGTAAGAGCCGCTAGGGCGCCTCCATGAATAACTGTGTCCGTCCTCTTTGGTGGAGGATGTGCGGCGACCTTCGAAAGTGCTTGCAAGCCGAGATCGGGGTTCCGAAGCTGAATCGCACACTCTGCGATAAGCGTTCTCCCGGCAATTTCATAATCGGCAGCGCCGACTTCTTCCGCCAACTGATGAAGCCTCTTGTAATAGCGAATTGCCTCAGTCCACTGGCCCATCGCGCTACAGATGTCCCCCATGGCCCAGATCGCGAACATCTCCAGCCTCAGATCTGAAAGCTCGCGACCAAGCAGCCATACCTCGGCCTCAGCAACGGTGGCCTCGGCGAACCGACCGAGGTAGAGAAGAGCCGCCCCTTCTTTGTCTCGCGCACGCCCGAGTTGCACCTTGTTGCCGAGCGCTCTAGAGAATCGCGAACCGTAAGACGCCGCTTCGAGCATTTTGTCGAATCGTCCGGCGTAAAAAAAGTTTCTGGCAAGCTGTGTAAAGACGTCTACGCTATCGGATGTGTGAGCGCCGTCAGGAAGCGCCACCAAATAATCCAGGACGTCTTCTAAGTTCCACGAATTGGCGCTTTTTAAGTCATCAGCGCGAGCCTTGATGGCGTGGCGCAATTCCACAAGCGACAAGTTCGCGAACGTCTGCTGCTCCATCTATCGAAGCTTGCCTTGCATCTAGTCACGATAGCGCGAGAAAGCCTCGGCCGCATATCAATGCAGGCGACCGCACCAGTGCGTGCTTTTACGGCGGGTCAAGAATCACCGCTCTCGCTTTTAGAAATTAAACGTCAAGCCGTCTCGGACCTCGCCGTATGAAAGATGGGTCAAAACCGCGCTGCGCACCCCTGAAGGACGCTCTTTCCGGACCGCACGCTTACGCGCGCACCGTAGGCGGTTTCGGACTTGCCGTCGGTACACATCTGGGGGTTCACCTCGATGCGGATGGGGACGCCGTCGGCGGTTTGCGCGTCGTGAGTGCGAACTAGCGTTTCTCTTGCTGCCTGATCGGTACCCGCGCCCTTGAATGCTGATGGCGATAGCTTCAGCGATACGTTGTCGGGCAGTTCAAGTACCGCTGTCGTGTCCGTGACGACCAAGCGCCAGAACGGACCTTCGCCGAAGGCGAGCAATCGGACGTTCGACGCAATATCACGCGGGAACTTGGTGCACGATTCGACGGTACCGACCGCGCGCTGAAACTGATACACGGTTGTGTTCGTCTTGCTTCGTTCGCCTCGCATCTCGACGTACAGCGGTCGATATCGATGCAACATGATCTGCCGGACCGCGCCCACTCCGGCGCGTAGCGAACCATTCGGGGTCTTGTCGTCGATCGGGAACAGCTGCTGCGACATTGCGCCACCGACGCATGGCTGATACTGCAGCACCCCCGCGCCGCCCTCGCTGATGAAGCCGCGCAAATCCGCAGCGGCACTAGTGGCGGCGAAGAGAGAAAACGCGCAGGAAACGAAAACGCGCCGTGCCACTGTAGAGTGGCGACGGCGCGTGGTTGCGTTGATGTTAATCAGGCAGGCAGGCTCGGATGCCCCGTGTGGCAAGTGGGGCTGAACAGCTTGAGACTCTCGGCTGCCGGCACGCCCAACCCTCCCGCAGCGGTCGACTGGAATCCGAGATAGTCGTGGATTGCCTTATGCACATGCTTCGGATTTATAACGATGCCGTTAGGATCTGGAGCGCCAGTCGTCGGATTGATTGTCCTCTGCTCATGACGCGGACCCGTGTAGCCGACCGTGCGATCACCCAACCCCGTTCCTGGCGGAAGCAGGATTGTGTACGAACCGCCGACGTTGTTGTGATCCTTCCCGCCACCGCCGTTCAACAAGGTGCGGCCGAACTCGGCGCTTATGACCACCAGCAACCGGTCTGCTATGCCGCGCCGTTGCGCTTCGTCCATCAGGAACGTTATCCGATCAGTCATCCGCACCAAAGCTCCGTTCGCGCCGTTGTAGGTCTCAACGCTTCCGTGGCAGTCCCACCCGCCGCTCGTAATCTGAGCCGACGCCGTAATGCCCGCTTGCATTGCAATCGCTGCGACTTCAATATCGGCGAAGCCATTGGTGAACGTCGCGGGAATTAGGTTGGCGACGGCTTCCAAGCGGACCCGCGCTTCCTTGCCGGCGAGGAATTGCTCGTTTATCAGACTTTGCTTCGGCAACATCACACCGCTTGCCTTAAGCGCCTGAAGCCGCGCATCCCGCGCCGCTATGGTCTTCTGGTAATCAGCTTGTTTCATGCGATCTTGGGTGGCTGACGCTGCATTTGGCGTCACCATTGCACGCAGCTGATTCCCATCGGGCACCGGCGTGGCAGTCACAAGACCCGTGCTCGCGGTGGCTCTGGCATCGTCTCGAGCAATCCAAGCGGCCGGGTAACCCGGTCCG
>JBDTQZ010000423.1:0-3193 GCA_039931935.1 Burkholderiaceae bacterium
GGGCGAGGAAGAGCTCGCGCCGGCCGCGGTCCCACAGCGCGAACGCGAACATCCCCGACAGCCGGTCGAGCATCCACTCACCCCATTGGCGCCAGCCGTGCACGAGCACTTCGCCGTCGCCGCTGGTGATAAAGACGTGCCCGGCGGCCGTCAGCTCGCGCCGCAGTTCGCGAAAGTTGTAGATTTCGCCGTTGAAGACGACGGCGATCTCGCCATCGGCAGACAGGAGCGGTTGCCGGCTGCCGGCGAGGTCGATTACCGACAAGCGGCGGTGGCCGAGTCCGACCGGGCCGTCGAAGTGAAAGCCGTCGGCATCGGGCCCGCGATGCGCGAGTGCGGCAGTCATCACGGGCAGTGCATCGCGCGCCCGGGGATCGTCACTCAAATAACCGGTGATGCCGCACATGGGGTCGTGGCGTTGCGCGCCGGCTTTTGTTGGCTACGGCGGCGCGGCAGCAGCAGGCGAAGAGACCGCGAATTGTAGCCCGCGGAGGAGCAACGCCGCGTCTGCATCAGTACCTTGCCGGAAAGAATCCAGGCAAAGAACGCTATCGCGGCAAATACGTTCGTCGCCGCAGTCGAAAGCGGCAAGACCGCGCCAGAGCCACGATAGCGCCACACGCGAGAGTAAGCAGGGCGGGCTCGTGCTCGGAAACGCAACCTCGCAGATGAGATGGTCGTGCTCGATGGCAGCTCAAGGTCGTGATCACGATTTCCCGTTCGAGTGTAGAGTAGCTGCGGTCAGCTGCCCACATAGTATGCTGCTCGCGCAGTGCAAGCTAGCACATGGACACACGCCTTAGCGTCGCCGTCATCACACTGAACGAAGAAATCAATCTGCCCGATTGTCTGGCAAGTGTGGCGTTCGCCGATGAAATCATCGTGGTCGACGGCGGCAGCCACGACCGCACCTGCGAAATCGCCCGCGCCGCCGGCGCACGTGTGATCGAAGCGCTCGATTGGATGGGCTTCGGAGTTCAAAAAAATCGCGCCGTTGACGCCTGCTCCGGCGCCTGGGTGTTGGCAATCGATGCGGACGAGCGTGTGCCGCAACACTTGCGCGACGAAATTTTGACGGTGCTGCGCGCTCCGGCTTTCGACGTTTACGAGATACCGCGTCGCTCTTACTACTGCGGCCGGTTTATGCGCCACTCGGGGTGGTGGCCCGATCACGTTCGAAGGCTTTTCCGGCGCGACAGTGCCAGGTTTTCACCGGCACCGGTGCATGAATCTCTTCAGACGGCTAAAGACGTCGGCCGCCTGCAAAACCCGTTTGAGCATTGGAGCTATCGCACGATGGAGCAGGTGCTGGACAAGGTGAATCGCTATTCATCGCTATCGGCACCGGTCGTCCTTAAGCGAGGGCGCCGTCCGACGCTCTCGACCGCGGTATTGCATGGGGCCGCGGCGTTCTTTCGCACCTATTTTCTACGGCGCGGCTTTCTCGACGGCAGCCACGGTTTCATGCTCGCAATCAGCAACGCCGAAGGCTCGTATTACCGCTACGTAAAGGCGATGCTGTTGGAGCAGCAGCGCAGTTAAGGCGATGTTGATCTCAGTTGTCCTCGCTACGTACACCGACCCGTAGCTCTGGCTGCCGTGCTGCGCAGTCTTTGAAGCAGGACCACCAGTTCGAAGTCGTGCTAGCAGACGATGGCTCGAAACCGGACACCGAAGCCGTGGTCAAGCGCGCGCAAGCCATGCTGTCGGTGCCGCTTTCTCACGTCTGGCAGGAAGACGCGGGCTTTCGATTGGCTGCCGCACGAAATCGTGCTATGGCGCGAGCCCGCAGTGCTATCTGATTTATCTGGACGGCGACTGTATTGTGCGTCACCACTTCGTGCGAGCTCACCGCACGCTGTCAGAATCTCGTTGATGCGTGACAGGCGGACGCGTGTTGTTGAGCGAAGCTTTTATGCGCGCCGTTTTGGCAGACGGAGCCGCAGTCGAAGATTGGGACCTGGCAGGTGCGACGATTGCCGCTGTGCAAGGGAAGGTCAATCGGGCACTTTCGTTGCCATGGCTGCCACTGGGGCCGTTACGCAAATTCGGCGGTCGCCGCTGGCAGCGTCTCAGGGGATGCAACTTCAGCGCGTTCCACGCGAATGTCGAGACGGTGAATGGCTTTGACGGATCCTTTCAGGGATGGGGATCGAGATTCGGACTTCGCAGCACGCCTGATAGAGTCGCAAGTGCAGCTTAAGAACGGCCGCTTAGCTACTAACGTTCATCACATTTGGCATCGTGAAAGCGACCGCGCCCTCCAAGGCGAGAACTGCCAACACCTGAAATCGCGCATTGAATCGCGCGAAGCGCGCGCGCAGATCGGGCTCGATCATTACCCCCAGAGCTTTGGATAGGATTCACGCGTAGTTGTAATACGCGCGCCGCACGCGCGGCTGCATCGCGAGATCTGCCGCCAGCCGATCCTCCGGCCGCACCCGCCACTCTTCCGGCAGCGCAACCTCCACGCTGCTCGCGCCGTTGCTGTAGCTGATGACGATGCGGCAACCCTGGCCCGCATGCCCGTTGGTCACGCGGTACGGATTCAGCACCTCGCGCAAGCGGATCACGTCGCCCGCACCTTCGACCTCGATGCGCAGGCGCGCCGCCGCACGTGCGCGTGCTTCGGTCAGATTCATGAGCTCGTCGGCCGACACCGACAAACGCTGCGCGAACTCGTCATTGCGCACCCGGCCGATGACGAACAGCAGCTGATCTTCTTTCAACAGCGCGCGCTTGCGGTCGTACAACTCGGAAAAAACCATCAACTCAAGCTGCGCGGTGCCGTCTTCGAGAACGACTATCCCCATGCGCCCGCGACGCGTGTTCTGGCTGCGCGCCGAAACGATGACGCCCGCCAGCCGTACTTGCTCACCTCTTTGCTCGCCCCTTTGTTCGCTTCTCCCGACCGGCGTCTGGTGCACTTCCGCCAGCCGCGTCGGCGCCAGGCGGCGCGCTTCTGCGGCGAACTCGGTGAACAAATGACCGGAGAAGTAAAACCCCAGCGCGAGCTTTTCATTCGACAACTTTTCGCGTTCATTGCAGTGCGCGGCGGGCACATACTCGACATGGCGCGCGCTTTCGAACGCACCGAACAAGCTCGCCTGCCCTTCCGCGGCGGCGGCGCTGTCGGCCGCGTCGATCGCTCTTCCAACACTCGCCAGCAGTACGGCGCGATCGGCGTTCAAAC
>JBDTQZ010000424.1:0-3192 GCA_039931935.1 Burkholderiaceae bacterium
CGACTCCCGTGCCGCAGACCGGATCCCGGGTTTGGGTCATTTGCCCCAACTCGTTAGCAGTTTGCCCCTGCCCCTTCGCTGGCACAACACAGCAACCGGTCTTTTCCGCAGCGGTCGTGGATGTCATGGGGCAAACCTCGCTTGTCGTGGGAGTGCAGAAGGTGCGCCGACTACAATGTCGGCGTCTCCTTGAAAACTTTGTCTCCAACGGACATACGCGCACTGAGCCAGTTCTGGTTTTACGCGACCGAAGCAGCAGGGTATGTGCGCTGTCGTACGTTTGTCGCACAGATCGACCGGACGATTCCATGTGCGGCGGCGAACGGACACCGACCTGCGTAGCGATGTTCAATATCACTGTGAGTTGCACCCGCGTATGAAGCACACTATTTTGGCGACCGCAGCCGGCGCAGAGTTTGACGCGTTTCTTTACGCGAGCATTGGCGAAGAGCGCGACAGCGAAGCGCCCTCCGTACTGTCAGTCCTTGCCCGCCACGATGTGGATCCGTGGGACGAGGCGGCCAGGCTGGCGCGACTGCCGCTCGATGCAGCGACGTTATCGCTCGCCACGGTTATTGCCGCGCGGCGGGGAAACCCAGCCGTGCGGCCGGACGCCACCGCCACTGCCGCACGACTGATTGCCCTGTTGCCACGCCGGGTCACCAACCGCCTAACGCCCGCCTCCGCCGATCACCTGGCAGTCATGGGCCCGAACGCACATTCCTTGATGCGATCTATGCTGCTCTTCATTGCACTGATGGCTTTGATGCTGGTATTCCAGCGGCTATCGGCGCCGCCCCAGCCGGCCTCGGGAGCTGCGGTGCCAGCCGCCCCGACAGCCACGGACGTGCCGCACCCGACCGCGCCCGGCATCCAATGATTGCCGGCACTTGCAGAGTGCCGGTGCCGAACAGATCGCCAGGGTAGTTCCGCCGCACAATGCAAATCACCCACGCAGTCAAGGAAATCTCGCATGTTGCGGCTCATCAAGGATAGGGAGAAATGCACCATCGGTGCGACCGATGGCGATATAGGTCGCGTCAAGGACTTCTATTTCGACGATGCGGCGTGGGTTATACGCTATGTCGTCGTGAAAGCTGGCGCTTGGCTAAGCGGTCGCGAAGTGTTGGTGTCCCCGTACTCGGTCAGTGCTTCGGATTGGAAGAGCACAATCCTTCCGGTGTCGATCACGAAGGAACAGGCGCGCCGTTGCAGTTCGGTCACGTCGCTGAGAAACGGGCGTCGGCGGATCTTTGGTACGGCGACCTGTTTCACTTTCGCGTGAATTGAAAGGTCTCCTTAAGAAATCGCAGCGAACGAGCGACAAATTGACGTATGCGTTTCCCGAGGATGGTCGCCGTCGCCCGCTGGGGCGTTCGCGGGTTTGCGGTTCTAAGCGCGAGCGTGCAGGCCTGCAAAGGTTGCCACGGCGTATAGTCCGACGCGGACGGCGACGGGCCGGCATGCTCCCTGGTCAAGCGTGCATGCGAATCGTGCGACAGCTGCGTGTTGCTCATCATCCTGGACGGCTTCGCCTAACGCTAGTTGGCCGCAAGCTCGGCCGGGTCTGGGCCTGTGAGGTCGCCGGACGGCGGATACGTCCGTGTCAGTCGGCCGATCCTCATCGGTTGGATGCGCGGGTCGTTCAGCGCGGCCCTCGCCGGCATTCTGCCGTGCGCGACCACCGCGCTCTGTTCTGTGGGTCCTCTTTCGATACGTCCGGTTGTTGTCAGATTTGGACGCACGCTAAGCGTTGCCCGCGCACGCGATTCGAGCGCCCTGGAGTTCTCTGGTGGGTCATGCAATATCTTGTCGGTCATTAGGATTGCTCCGTGCCATGGAAGGGTAAGAGTCGGAATGCTGCGCCGCTGAAGCGCTTGCCTTTCCGGGAATCTGCGGACGTCGCACTGTGGAGAGGCTACGAGACTGATGGGGACATTTCCGTGCGCTGGCAGACACAGGCCGGCCTGCAGCCATTCCAGCGTGAACAGTGTCCGTTCGATGCGGCCGAGTTTCCGAAGCGCAACCGCGAGGCTGTTTTGTCGCGGATAAGCCGCCAGTTTTCGCATGATCAATGACGCACTGACCGATCCGCGCTTGATGGAGGTGACCCCCACTACCGAATTCCTATCGAACGCTATGCCGACAAGCTTGCCGCAACAGCGGCTTAGGGCTGTGCTTTGTGCACTGCGTCACTCAGGACGACAGTCTTGAATCGCGGTAGGGACGCTCATTGCTGAGCGCCCCCCGCACAGATCCGAGCGGGCCCGATTCAGGCACTCGGCTCCCACCTTGGGTGAGTGACGGCAAAGCGCGCATCAGGCCACGGATGAAGGATACGTGGGGACGGAAGAAAAGCCGCGACGAGCTGGGCGATTCGTAGCCACGTCGACGTATCGCGTTGTCCGCGCCGCCTGAGCGTGCGCAGCCAGAGGCGACCGACGTGGTGATGAAACGCGTTGAGGCTTCGGGCGTTGGTCGGTACAGCGTGGTATGCGAAATATCCGCGCACCACACGGCCCAGCCACTGTCCCTGTTCCCTCACCGGTTCGTGCATCCGGCGTCGCAGTCCTTCTTTCACAGCACGCAACCGCGCACGCATCCGATCCCGTCGCGTCTTCCGCTTGAGCTGGAAGCCGCCCGTGCGGGTACGAGCACAGATGTGCGTAAAGCCGAGGAAGTTGAACGTCTCGGGTTTGCCGAGACCCCGTTCGACACGTCGCTCAGCTGCATAGCGGCCGAACTGAATGAGGCGCGTCTTCTCAGGATGCAATGCCAGCGCAAACTCTGCCAACCGTTCGCACAGATCCGCCCGAAACCGCTCAGCCTCGCTCTGGTGCTCAAAGCCAACGACAATGTCGTCGGCATAGCGCACTAACATCACGTGGCCGCGAGCGACACGATGTCGCCACCGCGCTGCCCAGAGATCAAAGACGTAGTGAAGATAAAGATTTGCTAGCAGCGGCGAGATGACAGCGCCTTGCGGCGTGCCGGTCTCCGTCGCCCGTAGTTCACCCTCGACAAGCACGCCCGCCTTCAACCATTTGCGTATCAGTCGGATGATTCTGGGATCGCCGATCCGGTGCTCCAAGAATCGGATCACCCAGTCATGGCTGACCGAATCGAAGTACGCCCGAATATCGCAATCCAGAATCCAGTTCACCTTCGTACGGGTGATCGCGGCTGCGAGTG
>JBDTQZ010000425.1:0-3189 GCA_039931935.1 Burkholderiaceae bacterium
CGTGACCGGTCAGCTTGCTCCAGCCATCGGTCGCGACCTTGCCGCCATTGGCGTCGAGCGCGACGATCACATGCCCACCGAACGCGCTGCACGCGTCGTGCAGGAAACCCGGGTTCTTCACCGCGGCGGTTCCGATAACCACGAAGCTGACGCCGTCGTCGATGTAGCGCTCGACGATGTCGAGATCGCGCAGGCCGCCGCCCAGTTGCACCGGCAGTTCCTCGCCGACCGCCTTGACGATTTTCTTGATGACGGCTTCGTTGACCGGCCGACCCGAGCGCGCACCATTCAGGTCGACGATATGCAGACGCCGCGCGCCCTGGTCACGCCAGTGGCGTGCCATCGCCACGGGGTCTTCGGAGAACACGGTGACGTCGGAATCCATGTTCCCCTGGCGCAAGCGCACACAGCGTCCGTCTTTCAGATCAATGGCCGGGATAAGCAGCATGGGGGCTGCGCGGATGCGCGCTTGAGGCAAGGCTCAAGGGTTCCAGCGCGTGAAGTTTTCGTAGATGCGTAGACCGGCCGCGGCGCTTTTTTCCGGATGAAACTGGGTGGCAAAAATATTATCTCTCGCAACGGCGCAGGTAAAGACGCCGCCATATGTAGTTTCCCCTGTAATCAGGTCCTTTTCGCGGGGATTGACGTAGTAACTGTGCACGAAATAGAACCAACTGTCGTCGTCGATCCCGTCCCAGAGCGCATGCGGCGTGCTCTGCCGGACGCGGTTCCATCCCATATGCGGCACCTTGAGCCGCCCCGCCGATCCGTTGGCGCCCGGCATATCAGGCCGAAAACGGACAACGTCGCCACCGAACAGACCCAGCCCGGGCGTGTCGCCTTCCTCACTTCGGTCGAACAACATCTGCTCGCCGATGCACACGGCAAGCAACGGCTTGCTCATCGCAGCGTCACGAACCGCCTGCTCAAGCCCCGATTCGCGCAGATATCGCATGCAGTCCGGCATCGCGCCCTGACCAGGAAACACAATGCGCGCAGCGGCGTGCACGACCGCGGGATCCGACGTCACCTCCACGCGCTCCTGTGGAGTGACATGCTCGATCGCCTTCGCAACGGAACGCAGGTTACCCATGCCGTAATCGACAACAGCGATCAGAGCGACCCCTTGGTCGAAGGCACTCCTATCGCACGCGGATCGAGCTCCACCGCCATTCGCAGCGCGCGGGAGAATGCCTTGAACACGGTCTCGCATTGATGATGCGAATTGTCACCGCGCAGATTGTCGATGTGCACCGTCGCCAGCGCGTGATTGCTGAAGCCCTGGAAAAATTCGTGTGCCAGATCGACATCAAACCCGCCGATCATCGCTCGCGTAAACGGGACGTGCCATTCGAGCCCGGGCCGGCCGGAAAGATCGATCACGACACGCGATAACGCTTCATCGAGAGGCACGTAGGCGTGACCGTACCGTCGAATGCCCGCCTTGTCGCCCAGCGCCTTGGTCAGTGCCTGCCCAAATGCGATGCCGACATCCTCAACGGTGTGATGACCGTCGATATGCAGATCACCACGCGCCTCGATCGTCAGATCGATGGCGCCGTGCCGCGCAATCTGCTCAAGCATATGGTCGAAAAAGCCGATGCCGGTAGCGAGCTTGCTAGTGCCGCTTCCGTCAAGGTCGACAGCAACGCGAATCTGCGTTTCCTTGGTGTTGCGCTCGACCTCGGCGCGGCGCGGGTTGTTTGCCCTGGTGCTCACTTTTCGATACCCAGGGTCATCTTTCAACACCAAGTGATGCTCGCAACGCCTTCATGAAAGCCTCGTTTTCTCCGACGGTGCCTACTGTAACGCGCAGGCAACCCACGAGTAGCGGATGAGTAGACGTCACATTCTTGATCAGCACGCCGCGCTGCTTTAGCCCGGCGAATACAGCGTCGGCGTTCGCAACGCGAAACAGAATGAAGTTTGCCGCCGAATCGAACGCGCGCACACCCGGCGTTGCCTGCAGCTGACTCAGAAGCTTGGCGCGCTCCTGGCGCAGCACCCCCGCTTGCGCATCCAGGATCGACATGTTCTCGAGCATCAAATCGGCGGCGGCCAGCGTCAACACGTTCACGTTGTAGGGCGGACGCAGCTTCTCGAATTGCCCGATCCAGGCGGCATCGGCCGCCAGATAGCCGAGGCGGATGCCGGCCAGCCCGAGCTTCGACAACGTGCGCAATACCAGCAGGTTTGGCGTCCGCTTCAACAGCGGCATCCACGTGTCTTGTGCAAACGGCAGATACGCTTCGTCGATCACGACGATGCCGGGCGCAGCGCGCAAGATGGCCTCGATGTCTCCGCGATCAAACAGATTGCCGGTGGGGTTGTTCGGGTAAGCAATGAAAACAACCGCGGGGCGGTGCTGATCGATCGCCTCCAACATCCGTTCCGCGTCGAGCGCGAAGTTTTCTTTCAGCGGCACGCCGACGTAATTGCAGTGATCAAATCGCGCTGACATTTCATACATCACAAAGCTCGGCGCCGGCGCCAGCACCGTCGTTACCGGCTTCGCACACGCCAGGATGATCAAGTGGATAAGCTCATCGGAGCCGTTACCGAGCATTAGCTGCATGCCAGCTGGCAGGCCTACTGCCTTGCCCAGCCGCTCCTTGAATCCGCGCGGATCCGACAGCGGATACCGGTTCAGCGCCTGTTTTCCAAGGCGCTCACCCAGCTGCTGCTGCAACCCTTCGGGCAACGAGAACGGATTCTCCATCGCGTCGAGCTTCACGAAGCCGACAGCACTCGGTACCGGGTACGCGTCAATCGCACGCACATCTTCTCGAATCACGGCAAGGTCCGGGCGCGGGCCAAGACGGTCGAGCGGGTTCATGTGGTTGGTGTCATACGAAATTCTGCGCTCGCTGCATGTGCAGGCAATCGCTCGCCGCGCGCCAACGTTGCGGCAACTCGACCCAGCGTTTGCGCGCCGGCAACCGAAACACGCACGACGCTCGTGCGTTTTTGAAAATCGTAAACACCAAGCGCCGACGAGAAGCGTGCCGACCGGGCGGTCGGAAGCACGTGATTCGGGCCCGCGCAATAGTCCCCAATCGCCTCGCTCGTGTAGCGGCCCAAAAACATCGCACCGGCGTGTCGGATCTTTTCGGCCCAGCGTTCGGGGTCATCGGTAGATAGCTCCAGATGCTCGGGCGCTATGCGATTGGCAACATCGCACGCTTGCTG
>JBDTQZ010000426.1:0-3189 GCA_039931935.1 Burkholderiaceae bacterium
GAGATGCACCACAAGCACAAGGTCGATGCGCCGTCGGGCACCGCGCTGAAAATGGGAGAGGTCATCGCCGAAGCCCGCGGCCAGAAGCTTGGGGACGTCGCCGTGTACGCACGTCAGGGCGGCATCGGGGCACGCAAAGCTGGCGCGATCGGTTTTGCCAGCATTCGAGGCGGCGACACGATCGGTGACCACACCGCGCTTTTCGCCGGCGTCGGTGAGCGCATCGAGATCACGCACAAGGCGTCGAATCGAATGGCGTACGCGCTCGGCAGCATGCGAGCGGCGCGCTTTCTGGCGGGCCGCCGAACGGGGCTGTACGACATGTTCGACGTGCTCGCGCTCAGGTAGGGCACGGCGTGGAAGCGACAAGACTCGGACTTTCGCACTTCTGGGCGCAAGCTGACGTCGTCATTCGCCTGACCGCGTATTTGCTGCTGCTGATGTCGGTTGCCAGCTGGTTCTTGATCGTGTGGAAGACGTGGGCTTGGCTGCGCGTGCGCCGCGCATCAAAGCAACTCGAAAACTTTTGGAGCGCGAGCTCGGTCGAGTCGGCTATCGCTCAGCTGAAACCGCATGATCGCGAGAACATCTTCGTGCCGCTGGCAAATGGCGCGGCCATAGCTGCGACGCATCCTGCCTCCGAAGGCAGCCTGGCAGCACAGATCGATCGCTCCGAGCTCATCACTCGGGCGTTGCGCCAGCGCATTAACGAGGCAGCCGGCAAGCTCGAATCAGGACTAACGGTGCTCGCGTCGGTCGGCAGTACCGCGCCGTTCGTGGGACTGTTCGGCACCGTGTGGGGCATCTATCACGCACTAATCAACATAGCGCGGTCGGGCCAGATTGCGATCGACAAAGTCGCCGGGCCGGTGGGTGAAGCGTTGATCATGACCGCGGTCGGACTTGCGGTCGCGATTCCCGCCGTGCTCGCCTACAACGCATTTACGCGCGTAAACCGGGTCGTGCTGGGGCAGCTCGACGGCTTCGCGCACGATCTACATGCAACGTTGACGATGGGCTCGCGTTTACCGGCGGAGGCTTAGTCCGGTGAAACCGCCGAAATACACACCCACTCGTCCGCGCCTCGGCACGTCGAGCGTCGTTACAAATGCTCGCCATAGTCCGCGCTGTGTCTGCGCCGCAGTTGCCAAATTCGGCCTAGCTCGCCGCACCGCTGCACGGCCGCTCGGGCGCGATTTGACGGTCTCACCGGACTGATGGCATTCGGCGGATTTCAGCGGCACGGCGGTCCATCGCTACCGATGTCCGAAATAAATGTCACGCCGCTGGTCGACGTGATGCTGGTGCTGCTGGTGATTTTCATCATTACCGCGCCCCTGTTGTCGTACGCGATCAAGCTCGATCTGCCGAATGATCCCGCGCCCGCCGCCGAAGCAGCGCTGAGCACGATCAAACTCTCGATCGACGCTGAAGGCAGGGTGTTCGCCGACACCGATCCGATCACTGACGACCAGCTCCGCGCACGCTTCGCGGTTGCGGCGAAAACGTCACCGGTTCCTGAAGTGCACGTGCGCGCCGACAAGGCCACCCGTTACGAACGCATTGCGTTCGTAATGTCAGCGGCGCAGCAGGCAGGCTTGGTGAAGATCGGGTTCGTTACAGAGCCGGCGCGCCGACCGGTACGCCAGCACCACGCTAGCTCACCAGGGCTGTTACTTTTCGAGCCACGCTAGCAGTGGCTGCCACTGATCCCGGTCCTTAGCAACGCGGCCGGGTGCGACATCCCATAGCGTCAGTCCTTGCGCCGCCAGGTGCACATAAGTTTGCGTATCGCGCAGATACCCCACGACCGGTATCCCGAGGCTGTCGACAAACCGATGGAGGTGCTCGGCGGCCCGGGTGCGTTCGTCCACGCGCATGCCAAGCACGCCAACTTTGCGGGCCTCACCAAGCGTTCCGCGTTCTGCGAGCTTCGCAAGAAACGTCTGAGTCGCGAAGATATCGAAGATCGATGGCTGCAGCGGCACGATAACGCGATCCGATAGCTTCAAGACATCTTTCAAGTCACCGCCGCGCAGGCCGGCTGGGCTATCAAGAACAACGTGCGTCACACCTGCGGGTGGCCGCGCCACGCGCTTGTCGTCGCGGTCCCATGATTCGATCCGAGGCGCGGATTCCGGACGGATCGCAAGCCAAGCAACAGCCGATTGCTGCCGATCGAGATCCCCGAGCATTGTCCGGTGGCCAAGGTTCGCGTAGTAACCGGCCAGGTTAGTAGCGGCTGTGCTCTTCCCTACTCCGCCCTTCGGATTGGCGATCAGGACAATCATCGAATGAGTCTAGCGGAGCGGACCCCGGTGCTACCATCGACGCATGCTCGATGACCTCGACAATCTGGCAGCGAAGATCAAGCAACTTGCTGCAATGGTGCAATCCCTGCGTGCGGAGAATCAGCAGCTTCGAGCGCAACTGGTCGCTGCGTCCTCCGAGCTGGAATCGATGAACGGCCGGGTGGACGAGGCGGCACGTCGGCTCGACGCCCTGCTGCAGCGCCTGCCAGATCCCATCAAGACCGGAAGTGCCTCCACTCAATGGAAAACCTGAGCGTTTCGATTCTGGGCCGCGAGTACCGGCTTGCGTGCAGCCCCGACGAAAAAGAGGCGTTGCTGAAAAGCGCGCAGCTGGTCGACTCGAAAATGCAGGGAATACGCGAAGCGGGCAAGGTGATGGGCGCCGACCGGATCGCCGTGATGGCCGCGCTGCAGTTCGCGCACGAGTTATTGAATAATCGGGGCAGCGATGGCGTGGAAGCCGGCGAAATCCGTCGTCGCGTTCGCGACCTGGTACAGGTGTGCGATGAAGCGCTGTTGCCGCAGGAAAAATTGTTCTAATTCGGAAGTTTCGTTTTAGACGAAGCCCACTGCGGAAGCAGTAAACTGCGCGCAAGCGTTCAGTCGCTGGAACGCAAAGAATTCCCTGCGGTGTTCGCGCAAAGGCCTCATAGTTCCTTGAACCAATGCGCTGTGCGCAAGGTTGCTGGCCTCGCGCCGTGGTGCGATCGGCACGCGTTTGCTGAACCTAAGCGGCGTGGACAGCGACCACCCTGAACCGATGGTTCAGGACATTTGGCCGGGCGGCACAGGCGGGGGATCTTTTTCTTGGCGGTTAGTCAACACCCGGATCCAGAGAACGGTGGACCGCTTGCACGACGACCGATCCTTCCCCGAC
>JBDTQZ010000427.1:0-3165 GCA_039931935.1 Burkholderiaceae bacterium
CGAGCAATGGGCGATCGATCTTACCGATGGCGAGTCGGCGTCGACGCGGCTGGAGGCGTGGCTGACCAGCCGGCAAAACGCCTTTTCATCGGTGACCTTGATCAACAACGCAGCCCTCGCGGGCAAGGCAGGACCGATCGGCGAAAGCGACCCAGCCGCACTTGCCGCGGTGTTGCGCGTGGGACTCGAGGCGCCAATGCTGCTAACCCGCGCGTTCTTGCGCGCGACGCGCGACTGGCGCGTTCCGCGCAGAATTCTGAACATTTCCTCCGGCGCCGGCAAGAAGCCGTTGAGCGGCACTGCAGCGTACTGCGCCGCCAAGGCGGGCCTCGATCACTTTTCGCGCGTAGTCGCCCTAGACGAAGCACACGCACCGAACAGTGCCATGATCGTATCGCTAGCACCCGGCGTCATCGATACCGACATGCAGACCGAGCTGCGCGAATCCGATCCGCGCGCGTTTCCAAATCAGCCGTTATTCGCTGCGATGAAGAGCGAGGGGCAACTCGCCTCTGCCAGCGCCGCAGCCCTCAAGATCCTGGTGTTTCTGGAACGAGCGGATTTCGGTACCCATCCTGTGGCTGACGTACGCGACTCCTAAGCCGATGAGCGAATCCAAAGAGCCAGCGCCACTCGACGAGAACCAGATCATCGCGGAGCGGCGTGCCAAGCTCACGGCGTTGCGGGCGGCTGGGCCCGCCTTTCCGAACGATTTTCAGCGCACGCATCTCGCCGATGAGTTGCACATCAAGTACGGCGCGCGCGAGCGCGACACCCTAGCACAGGAAAACATCGAGGTCTCGGTTGCAGGCCGGATGATGCTGAAGCGTCTGATGGGCAAAGCGAGCTTTGCGACGGTGCAGGACGGCAGCGGCCGCATTCAGTTTTACGTCGCCGACGATGAAGTTGGGAAAGACACACACGATGAGTTCAAGCGCTGGGATATTGGCGACATCATCGCCGCGCGCGGTGTCGTGTTCAAGACGCTGAAAGGCGAATTGAGTATTCGCTGCACCGAGCTACGCCTGCTCGCAAAGTCATTGCGTCCGCTGCCGGACAAGTTTCATGGGCTCGAAGATCGCGAGCTTCGTTATCGCCAGCGCTACGTTGACCTGATAATGAGCGGCGACACGCGCAAATTGTTCGTGACTCGCAGCAAAGCGATCACCGCGATGCGCGATTTCATGGTCGCGGACGGCTTTCTCGAAGTCGAAACGCCGATGCTGCAGATCATTCCGGGCGGCGCCGTGGCCAAGCCATTCGTGACGCACCATAACGCGCTCGGTATCGATATGTTCCTGCGCATAGCGCCCGAGCTCTTTTTGAAACGCCTGGTCGTCGGCGGCTACGAAAGAGTCTTCGAGATCAACCGCAATTTTCGTAACGAAGGCATATCGCCACGGCATAACCCAGAATTTACGATGCTCGAGTTTTACGCGGCGTACGAAAACTACAGGTGGCTGATGGATTTCACCGAGCGGCTGATTAATCACGTCGCATTGGCGACGACAGGCTCGGCGCGCATTGAATATCAGGGCCAGGCGATCGAGCTGACACCGCCGTTTGTGCGCCTTACGATCGTTCAAGCCATCCAGCTTCACGCACCGCAATACTCGAACGAACAATTGGTGGACCGTGCCTACCTGCATCGCGAACTGCGCGCCAAGGGCAGCACGCATTCCGAAGAAGCGAGGCTTGGCGCGTTGCAGCTTGCGATGTTCGAAGAAGTCGCGGAAGACAAGCTTATTCAGCCGACCTTTATCGTCGACTATCCGATCGAAGTGTCACCGTTGGCGCGCGCATCCGATTCGCAGCCGGACATCACTGAAAGGTTTGAACTGTTTATCGTTGGCCGTGAAATCGCAAACGGCTTTTCGGAGTTGAACGACCCCGAAGACCAGGCAGCCCGATTCAACGAACAGGCAAAAGCGAAAGACGCCGGCGACGAGGAAGCGATGTATTACGACGCCGACTACGTGCGTGCACTCGAGTACGGCATGCCGCCGACAGCTGGGTGCGGCATCGGCATCGATCGACTCGTGATGATGCTGACCAACTCAGCGAGCATCCGCGACGTCATCTTGTTTCCGCATATGAAACCGGAAGCGTAGGTGCTGGAGCAGCAGAGGCTGCAGCGGCTGATCGATCGCTTGCATGCGCGCGCCCAGCCACCTCTTCCCGCCGGTTTGATAGCACTGACCATCGACGGTATTCGTGTAGGTGATGTGCAACCCGCGGTTGCCCGTTTCCTTGCCGAAAAAGTCGACGGCTTTAGCCTCAGCGGCGATACGTCACTGCTCGCTGACGGCGCGCTCGATTTCAAGGCACGCTCGGAACTGCTGGCTAACGCTGCCGAGCGCCTGCGAGAAGCCGGCATGGTCATCGGCTGGCGCGACGAAGCGTTATCGGTCGGCGATCCGCCACTGGCCCTTATTGAACGCGCAGCATGTCGGCCACTTGGCATCGCCACCACGGCGGTCCACCTGAATGCCTACGTCGACGCAGACACGCTACTCGTAGCCAGGCGCGCGGCGCACAAGCAAATCGATCCGGGCCTTTGGGATAACCTGGTCGGAGGCATGGTGCCCGCCGGCGAGTCGCTTAAACACGCACTCGCGCGAGAGGCGTGGGAAGAAGCCGGATTGCAGCTTGATCGTAGTCACGTGGTGCGAGGCCGCTCATTTCACGTGCATCGCTCCGTCCCCGAGGGGATGCAATCCGAAGTTATTCACACGTTCGACACATCGCTGCCGCCCGGCTTTCATCCACACAATCGCGATGGTGAGGTTGATGCAATCGAGCGACGAAAGGTGGAAGACGTCATCAGCGCCATCGAGCGCGACGAGTTCACGCTCGAATCCGCGCTGGTCACGCTCGAAAGTATTGCACGACGCGGTGCTGTCAAAACTCCAGCCGGAGTGTTCCGCGTCGGCTAGGACGCTTCAACGATCCACGCCATTTGAATTGCTTCGAGGATCTTTTCTCCCGAGCGGTTCGGATCGTCTGAAAAATTCTCCAGCTCGCACACCCATCGGCGCAGATCGGTAAACCGGACCGTCCGCGGATCGACGTCCGGAAATTTTTCGAAAAGAGCTATCGCGATCTCCTCACTGTCGATCCATTTCATGACGATTCTTTCTGCTCGATTTCCTTGGCGTGATTGAT
>JBDTQZ010000428.1:0-3162 GCA_039931935.1 Burkholderiaceae bacterium
AACAGGTGCTCTCCAATTCCAGCAAAATCGTGGTCGACCAGAAAAGCGGCAGCAACCTGCTGTACCTGCCGCTCGACAAGATCATGCAGTTGAGCGCCGGAAGCACGACGCCGTCTTTGGATGCCGCAATGAAACCCGGTGAAACGGTATTGCCCGCACCGACGCCATCGGAAGCGTCGCCGCGATCGCGCGACGCCTTCCGCAACCGCGAAAGGGAGGCACGATGAAATTCAATGTCACCACCGTGCTGATCGGGATTGTGGCCGCGCTG
Source organism: Burkholderiaceae bacterium (assembly GCA_039931935.1). GTDB lineage: Bacteria > Pseudomonadota > Gammaproteobacteria > Burkholderiales > Burkholderiaceae_F > JACCZX01. Next base: position 272 of record JBDTQZ010000428.1, read on the forward strand.
ATTGTGGCCAGCCTGAGCCTGTTTACGGTCGATCAACGCCAGAATGCCATCGTATTCCGCCTCGGCGAGATCGTTGCGGTAAAGACGGTTCCCGGGTTGTATTTCAAGGTTCCGCTGGTGGACAACGTGCGATTTTTCGACGCCCGTATCCTCACCCTTGACGCCGAAGAAGCGCAAAGATTCGTCACGCGTGAGAACAAGCCGGTGTTGGTGGATTCTTTTGTAAAGTGGCGCATTATCGACGTCAAGCAGTACTACGTCAGCGTGCAGGGGGATGAAAGTCTGGCCCGGGTGCGTCTGTCCCAGGCGGTTAACGGCAGCCTGCGGGAGGAGTTCGGCAAGCGCACGATTCATGAAGTCGTATCCGGCGAACGCGATCAGATCATGGATCTGATGCGCGAGAAGGCCGACCAGACTTCGCGTGAGATCGGCGTGCAAGTGCTCGACGTGCGGCTGAAACGGGTCGATTTCACGCCTGAGATCAGTGAATCCGTCTACGGCCGGATGCAAGCGGAGCGCAAGCGCGTCGCCAACGAGCTGCGCTCGACCGGTTTCGCGGAGGCGGAGAAAATTCGCGCCGAAGCCGACAAGCAGCGTCAGGTCGTAATTGCCGAGGCCTACCGCGATGCGCAGCGCCTGAAAGGCGATGGCGATGCCAAGGCTTCGGCGATCTACGCGCGCGCTTTCGATCGCAATCCCGAGTTTTATGCGTTCTATCGCAGCCTTGAGGCCTACCGACAAAGCTTCAAAAGCAAAACAGATTTGCTGATACTCGAGCCTAATTCCGAGTTCTTCAAATACCTGAAGAACCCTTCGGGACGCGCCAAGTAAATAGCGGCGGGAACGCGGTCATGGCGCTTGCGCGCGGCGGGAACGGCAGATGGGAGGCCTTACGGACACCCTCTTGACGGCGATCGCGCTGATGCTGGTCATAGAGGGATTGCTTCCCTTCCTGTTGCCGACCATCTGGCGCGATGCGTTCCGCCGGCTGACAGAGATGTCGGATGGCCAGATCCGGTTCGCCGGATTGTCATCGATGCTCGTGGGATTGCTGCTGCTTTTCCTGACAAGATAGCCCAACATATATAGCTTGCCCCCAACTAACGCCGTGCGCGGTTGATTTATCGCGTCGAATGACCATGCAGAAATGGCTGCTACCCGAGTATATCGAGGATCTCCTGCCCGGCGAGGCAGCGCGAGTGGAGCGCCTGCGCCGCCGCATCCTCGATTTGTTCTTCGTGCATGGCTACGAGTTGGTCGTGCCGCCAATGCTCGAGTACGTCGAGTCTTTGCTGACGGGCACTGGTTACGATCTCGATTTGCGAACATTCAAACTGGTCGACCAGTTATCGGGTCGCTTGCTGGGACTGCGCGCGGACATCACGCCACAAGTGGCGCGCATTGACGCGCATCTGCTGAATCGCAAAGGCATCACGCGCTTGTGTTATGCGGGCACGGTCTTGCATACGCAGCCGTTCGGCCTGTTGCGCACCCGCGAACCGATGCAGATCGGTGCCGAGATTTACGGCCATGCCGGCCTTGAAAGCGACATCGAAATCCAGGCGCTGATGCTGCGTACTCTGCAGGCGACGGGTGTAACGGGGATCCATCTCGACATCGGCCATGTGTCGGTGTTCCGTACGCTCATCACGCGCGCCGGTGCGACGTCACAGCAGGAAGCAGATCTGTTTCAGGTGCTGCAGATCAAGGATGTCCCGGCATTGACTGAGTTGTCCAGAGGGTTCGACAAGGCGACGCGTGAGGCATTGCTGTTACTGCCGGAACTCTACGGCGGGCCCGAGGTGCTGGACAAGGCGCGCACGCATCTGCCGGATTATCCCGAACTCGTATCGTGTCTCGACGGGCTTGCCCGCCTCGGCCGCGCGTTGAATGGGGATGCAACCGAGCTGTGTTTCGATATTGCCGAATTGCGCGGCTATCACTATCACAGCGGCGTCGTTTTCGCGGCCTACGCCGGAAATCGGCCGGAAGCGATCGCGCGCGGGGGACGCTATGATGAAGTCGGACGCGCGTTTGGCCGTGCGCGTCCGGCGACCGGCTTCACGATGGATTTGCGCGAACTCGCGCAAATGGCCAGCGAAGAGACTGCAACGCTACGCGTTCTGGCCCCTTACCAACCGGCTGACGCCGGCTTGCAGGCCGAGATCGCAAGGTTGCGCGCCGAGGGCTTGGTAGTCGTGCAGGATCTGCCGGGACACGAGGCCAGCCGCGCGGAACTCGGCTGTGTGCAGCAACTGGTCGCGAGAAACGGGACCTGGAAACTTGAGCCGTTACCATCAGGCCAAGCCAATCGAAAGTGAACAGGGCATAACAAGAGGTTTAGATGGCAAGCAACGTAGTCGTCATCGGCACTCAATGGGGTGACGAAGGCAAAGGCAAGGTCGTCGACTGGCTGACTGATCACGCCCAGGGCGTGGTGCGTTTCCAGGGTGGACACAACGCGGGGCATACCCTCGTTATCGGCGGTCGCAAGCAGATCCTGCGGCTGATTCCTTCCGGGATCCTGCGCGAAGGAGTGAATTGCTATATCGGCAATGGCGTGGTGCTATCGCCCTCCGCGCTGCTGCAGGAAATCGCGGAGCTAGAGACGGCCGGCGTCAGCGTGCGTGCGCGGCTCAAGATAAGCGATGCCTGCCCGCTGATACTGGCCTATCACGTGGCGATCGATCAGGCGCGGGAGACGGCGAAAGGCATAGACAAAATAGGCACGACTGGCCGCGGCATCGGACCCGCCTATGAAGACAAGGTTGCGCGACGGGCGATCCGTCTGCAGGATTTGTATGTTCCTGGCAGATTCGAGGAAAAGCTGCGCGAAGTCCTGGATTTTCATAACTTCGTGCTAGAGCATTACCTTAAAGCACCCCCGGTGG
>JBDTQZ010000429.1:0-3161 GCA_039931935.1 Burkholderiaceae bacterium
GACCGAGAAGTCGCTGCAGCCGACGTGGCAAGAGTGATCGAAACCGCCAAGGCCGTGAACATTCCCACCGATCAGCAGGTGCTGCACGTACTGACGCAGGAGTTCATCGTCGATGGCCAGGAGGACATTCGCGAGCCGATCGGCATGAGTGGAGTGAGGCTCGAGGTGCGCGTGCACATCGTCACCGGCGCGGTCAGTGCCGCGCAGAACATCATCAAGTGCGTGCGCCGTTGTGGGCTCGAAGTGCAGGACTTGATCCTGCAGCCGCTGGCGTCATCACTGTCCGCACTGACGTCGGACGAAAAGGAGCTCGGCGTGGCGCTGGTCGATATCGGCGGCGGCACGACCGATATCGCCATTTTTACCGGCGGTGCGATCCGCCATACCTCGATCATCCCGATTGCCGGTGATCAGATCACCAACGACATCGCGATGGCGCTGCGTACACCGATCCCGGATGCGGAAGACATCAAGCTGCGCTGGGGTGTCGCGAAGGAAGTGTTGGCCGATCCGAACGAGAAAATCGAGATTCCGGGGCTCGGCGATCGCGGCCCACGGCTGCTGTCGCGCCAATCGCTAGCGGCAGTGATCGAGCCGAGAGTCGAAGAGTTATTCACGCTCACGCAGCAAGTCGTTCGCGAGTCCGGGTACGAGGAGTTGCTGTCGTCCGGCATCGTACTGACCGGCGGCACCAGCTTGTTGCCGGGCATGACCGAATTGGCCGAAGACGTGTTCCTAAAGCCGGCGCGTATCGGCTGGCCGAATTACACCGGCTCGCTATCCGATGTCGTACGCAATCCGCGGTTCGCGACCGCTATGGGACTTCTCGTTGAAGCCCACTCGCAACGCCTGCGCGGTCGCAAGCTCGCGCAACAAACAGGCTCCTTTAAGCAAACGGTGAAACGGATGAAGGAATGGGTCGTCGGGAATTTTTGAGGGTGGAGCGCCCAATGCCAAGCGCTGCTGTGCCTTTGGCTTTGCGCGTTTCGAATTGCAGTACTTGGTTTACTTAACTAGCTAGGCGGGAGGCAACATGAGTTTCGAAATTCTTGAGACGGAAACGCGCGGCACGATCATCAAGGTGGTTGGAGTCGGGGGTGCGGGGGGCAACGCGGTTCAGCACATGATTGCTCGCGGCGTCCAGGGCGTGGAATTTATCTGCGCGAATACAGATCACCAGGCACTGGCGCGATCGTCGTCCAAAAACATCCTGCAGCTCGGCAAAACCGGTCTGGGCGCAGGCAGCCGTCCAGAAGCAGGGCGAGCAGCCGCCGAGGAAGCGCGTGATCGGATTGCCGATGCGTTGCGGGGGGCGCACATGGTGTTCATCACCGCGGGCATGGGCGGCGGTACCGGCACTGGCGCGGCGCCGGTGTTTGCAGAAATTGCGAAGGACCTTGGGATCTTGACGGTGGCGGTCATATCGAAGCCGTTCGAGTTCGAGGGGCCGAAGCGTATGAAGCTGGCGGAAGCCGGAGTCACGCAGCTCGAAGACACCGTCCACTCGCTAATCGTCATCCTGAACAACAAGCTCGAAGAGGTAATGGGTGAAGATGCCGAAATGGCCGAGTGCTTCAGGGCCGCCGATGACGTGTTGCATAACGCGTGCGCGGGCATCGCGGAAATCATCAATGTCCCGGGCCTGGTCAACGTCGATTTCGAGGACGTGAAAACCGTGATGAGCGAGCAAGGCAAGGCGATGATGGGCACCGCGCTCGCGTCAGGCTTGGACCGCGCACGGATCGCAGCTGAACAAGCGGTCGCGAGTCCGTTGCTCGAAGGGGTCGACTTGTCCGGCGCGCGGGGAGTGCTGGTCAACATCACGGCGTCTTCTTCGTTAAAGATGAAGGAGACACGTGAGGTGATGAACACGATTAGAGCATTTGCAGCAGACGATGCGACAGTCATTTTTGGCACCGTATGTGACGAATCGATCGACGACGGACTGCGCGTCACGGTGGTCGCGACCGGCCTCGGCCGTGCCGCTTCGAGAAAGCAATCGACGCCGTTCACCGTCGTGCGTACCGGCACCGACAATGCGCCGCTGACCGTTCCTATCGCGGGGTCACACGCCTCGTCATCGGATTACAGCGACTTTGAGAAACCGGCGATCTGGCGCACCCGTGACTCAGCGCAAACCCGAGTGGCGGCGATGGAGGACACGGGATCCGACCGGTACGACATCCCCGCGTTCTTACGGAAGCAGGCTGACTAGGCGACCAGTAAACTCGGGCCATGGTTAAACAGCGCACTTTGAAGCAGATCGCCCGTTCGGTAGGCATCGGCTTGCACAGCGGCACCAAGGTCAAGTTGGCGTTGCGGCCGGCTGCGGCCGACACCGGCGTGGTGTTCCGGCGGATTGACGTCGATCCGCCAATCGATATTCCGCTGAAGCCGGAAAACGTCGTCGATACCCGTATGGCGACGACGATAGGGCTGGGCGACGTCAAAGTGGCGACGATCGAGCACTTGATGAGCGCGCTGGCGGGGCTGGGTATCGATAACTGCTACGTCGACGTCGATGCGCCCGAGATTCCGATCATGGACGGCAGCGCCGCCAGCTTCGTGTTTCTGATACAGGCGGCGGGAATCAGCGAACTGAATGCACCGAAAAAGTTCGCGCGGGTTGTCAAGACGGTCGAGTTTCGCGATGGCGACGCCTGGGCCCGGCTGGAACCGTATTTTGGGTTCAAGCTGAAGTTTTCGATCGCCTTTAATCACCCGGCGATTGATGCGACAGAGCAGATCGTTGAGGTCGATTTCGCTCGGGACTCGTATATCAAGGAGGTTTCGCGCGCGCGGACGTTCGGGTTTGTCAACGATGTCGAGGCGTTGCGGAAGGCGGGATTGGCGATCGGGGGAAGCTTCGAAAACGCAATTGTGATGGACGAGTACCGTGTTCTAAACGCCGATGGATTGCGCGCCGGCGACGAAATCGCCAAGCATAAGATGCTCGATGCGATCGGCGACCTTGCGGTGCTCGGCTACCCGTTGATCGGGTCGTATGTGGCCCACAAGTCGGGTCATGCCATTAATAACAGGCTGTTGCGCGCGCTGACGGCCGATCAGGCGGCGTTTGAGCTTGTCACGTTCGAAGACGAAGAACAGGCCCCCACGGCCTTCCGCTTCCAGACGGAAACCGCCTAACGAGACGCCCGCTT
>JBDTQZ010000430.1:0-3161 GCA_039931935.1 Burkholderiaceae bacterium
AAAAATTGCTGGCGGCCGCACCGAACAATCACGAGGCGTTGAAGTTTAAGGGCGAACTGCTGCTGTATGCAAAGAATGAACCCGACGCAGCCCTCGAACAATTCAAGAAGGCGGTTGAGGCTAAGCCGGATTTTGCTCAAGCATATGCCGGTATCTTGACGATTTTGCTCAGCCGGGAAAAGCTGGATGAGGCGGAAAAGACGCTGAGTCAACTCAAGCGCGTGGCTCCGAATATTGCGGAGACCAGGTATTTTGACGCACAGCTTGCGTATCAGAAAAAGGACTACCGGACGGCGAAAGAGGCAATTCAACAATTGCTGAAAGTCGCACCCGAGAACGCACGTTTTCTACAGTTGGCTGGAGCCATCGAATTTCAGACAAACTCACTTGTTCAAGCTGAGTACTATCTGGGCAAGGCGCTTCAGTTGGCGCCGAATCAACAGTTTGCGCGCCGAATGCTGGTCGCAACCTATCTGCGCTCAGGTGAGGCGGCGAAGGCCGTGGCCGCGTTGCCGGCATCCATCGAGCAGGAATCCAAGGACGCGGAACTGCTATCGCTTGCGGGCCAGGCTTATCTGCAAAGCGGCGACGTCAAGAAGTCCGAAGCCCTGTTCAGTCGTGCCACCAAGGCCGATCCGAACAGCGTCGGCAAGCGAACCTCGCTGGCGGTAGCCCAACTCATGGGTGGCAAGACCGAACTGGCGATGGGTGAGTTGCGCGACATCGCCGAGTCCGATTCGGGGACCGGCGCGAACCTCGAGCTGATTTCCGCCTACTTGCGACGCGGCGAGTTCGAGAAAGCGCTGTCGGCGATTGACCAGTTGGTGAAAAAGGATCCCAAAAGCCCGACGCCATCGCACCTGCGCGGGTCTACCTATCTGGCGCTCAAGGATGTCGCGGCAGCAAGGCGCCACTTCGAAAAGGCCGTGTCGCTCGACCCGACGTTCTTTCCGTCGGCGGCCAGTCTCGCGGCGCTCGATCTAAGCGACAAGAAGCCCGAAGATGCCACGGCGCGCTTTGAAGCCATCTTGAAGCAAGACCCGAAGCATCTCCAGGCGATGCTGGCGCTGGCCGACATCAAGGCCCGGACGGGCGGTACGGTCGAAGAGGTTGCGAAGCTGCTGAACAACGCAATACGCGCCAACCAGACGGAGCTGGTGCCACGGCGGGCCCTGATCGAATATTACTTGCGCAATCGGGAATACAAGTTGGCGTTGGCTACCGCTCAGACCGCGCTCTCCGTCATCCCCGAGAGTCCGGAGTTGCTGGACGCACTCGGCCGCGCCCAGCAAGGGTCGGGGGAAGCCAATCAGGCCATCGCCACGTTCAACCGCCTGGCGGGCATGCGGCCCGATTCGCCGCAGGCGCAGATGCGGCTGGCCGGGAGCTACCTGCTCGAGAAGAACCCCAAGGCGGCGGAGCAGGCATGGCGTCAGGCGTTGAAGATCCAGCCCGATTTCGTCGATGCGCAACGCGCGTTGATCATTTTCTATTTGCAGGCTGAGAAGTATCAAGATGCCCTGGCAATTGCGCGAACCGTTCAGGAGCAACGGCCGAAAGAACCAGTCGGTTGGTTGCTTGAAGGCGATATTGGCGTGGCGCGAAAAAAATGGGACGACGCGGCCGTTGCATACAGGGCTGGCCTGAAGAAGTTCCCATCGACGGACCTGGCCATCAAGCTGCATTCCGTCCTGTACGCAGCTGAAAAGCATGCCGACGCCGCCAGTGCAGCAAAAGCATGGCTTTCAGACCATTCCAAGGACACCGCGTTTATCGGATATCTCGGCAATCTCGCGTTGGTCAAGAAGGACTATGCGGCGGCCGAGAAGAACTATCGCGAGGTCCTGCGGCTCCAGCCTCAAAACGCGTTGGCCTTGAACAACCTCGCATGGGCTTCGGTCGAGCAGAAAAAAAAGGGTGCGGTCGAACAAGCGGAAAAGGCTAACAAGCTCGTCCCGGATCGTCCTTCATTCATGGATACGCTGGCGCTGGCGCTGTCGCAAAGTGGCGAGCACGCGCGGGCGGTCGAGGTGCAAAAAAAGGCGATCGGGTTGCAACCGAACAACCCATACCTGAATTTCCATCTTGCGAAGATCTACTTGAACGCGGGCGACAAGAAAAACGCGCGCGTCGAATTGGATCGACTGGCAGCGATGGGCGAGAAATTCCCACTGCAGCAGCAAGTCACGACAATGAAAGCCGAGCTTTAAAAGGTAGTTGATTGCGATGAATTCGAACGACGTTGAGTTTTCCAAATCATGTGAGCTAGCGCAAGCGGATCGCAATTTGGCGCTACGCCGGGACGAGCGAAAAGGTAAACGGTTCAGTTCTTGCCGGCAAACTGTGCGGTGGCTTTCGGCCGCGCTGCTGCTGCTGCCGGTGGCCGCACAAGCAGATCTTTCCGACACCATCGACAAACTCAAGCCGTCGATTGTCATCGTCGGTACTTATCGGAATACCGATAGTCCGCGCTTCGGGATGCGTGGTACCGGCTTTGTCGCAGGTGATGGAAATCTGGTTGTGACCAATGCCCACGTCGTGCAGCCGAGGCCGGACGATGGGGCCGACCGGTCGCTGGTGGTGCAGGTTGGCGCTGGATCCGCGGGCTGGCAAATGCGCCGCGCTACGCTGCTCGAAACCGACGGCGCCCATGACCTCGCACTCCTCCGGATCGACGGCAGCGCGTTGCCGACGGTCGCGTTTCACGATTCGAACGCCGTTCGAGAAGGCCAGTCCGTTGCGATGATGGGGTTTCCGATCGGGGGCGTGCTGGGTTTTTCCCCGGTGACGCACCGCGCGATGATCTCGTCGATCACGCCGGTTTCGCTGCCTGCGGCTACCGGTCAGCAACTCAGTGCCAAGGTCATTCGCAGCCTGCGTAATGGCAGCTTTAATATCTTTCAACTCGACGGCACGGCTTATCCGGGCAACAGCGGCGGTCCGTTGTTCGACCCGGAAACCGGCGCCGTGATCGGTGTCGTCAACATGGTGTTCGTCAAGGGCACCAAGGAATCCGCGATCACACATCCGTCGGGGATCAGTTACGCGATCCCTTCTTCTTATGTCCGGGAGCTGATCCGCAGCAACCGCGGCGGCTAGGGCTGCCCTGTACCCCAAGAAAACGCTGGACTTTTCGCTTGATCCGCCTTACCGTGTGCGAA
>JBDTQZ010000431.1:0-3158 GCA_039931935.1 Burkholderiaceae bacterium
CGATCACCACATAGCCGAGCAGCAGTCCCATCATGACGAAAGGGTTGGCTGAAATCTGCGTTTGGAGCAACTTCGTTCCTGCTTCGGTTGTCATTCCCGCCAGGCCCTGCGGGTGCTGGGCGACAGCCGCATCCGATAATGCCTGCAATCCCGCGCCGACCATAGGTTCGAGCAAGGCATCGGCCTGCAGCCCAGTGGCTACCTCACGCGATATGCCCAGGGCGCCCGCACCCGGAAGGCCTCCGGATGCGTTACGCGGAATCACAAGGTTGAGGAGGGCGTCCATGAACGCCTGATCATTGAGTGCGGCGGATGATTTGGTCATGGCTGATCGAAGAGTGTTCCGACGTTCGTCTTGATGTTGTTTGCCACGTAGAGCGCGAGAGCCTGGATCGTCGACGTGGGATTCACGCCGCCTGCGGTCACGAAGATGCTGCCATCCACGATAAAGAGGTTCTTCACATCATGCGCTTGGCCGAGCTCGTTGACTACGGAAGTCTTCGGGTCCCGCCCCATTCGGGCAGTGCCCATGAGGTGCCAGCCCGCTTCGCGAACCAAGGGCATCGCAACCGTCTCGACCGCGCCCGCAGCCGTGAGCGCTTCCGTCGCCCGTTCCACGGAGTGCGCCAGCATCTTCCGGCTGTTGTCGCTTAGCCGGTAGGTGATCTTCGGGGCGGGGATACCGTTCGCGTCGGTGAGTGCCGGGTCGAGAGTGACTGTGTTGGACTCGTCCGCCAAATCCTCTGTGATGCCTAGCAGCGTCGCAGTGTGGTCGTAGACGCGAGCGAACGCCTGGTGGTGATCCGCTCCCCAGGGAACCCGACCGTGAACCATGCCCCACAGCGCGGTCTGCGCTGGTCCGAAGCCTCGTACTGCTTCGAATGAGTAGCCGCGGACGAAATCGCGCGAGGGATTAGTGCGGTAGAACTCGTGGCTCCAGAGCGAGCAGCCGACAGGCCCGCGCCGGCCGTTGAGCGGCTCATCGAAGATGCCGGTGACCATTGAGTAGGGGTGGAACATCAGGTTCTTGCCGACAAGGCCGCTACTGTTAGCCAGCCCGTCCGGATGTTGGCTGCTCTTTGAGTTGAGGAGCAACCGTGGTGTGCCTATGCCGTTGCACGCCAGCACAACGATCTCCGCCTTCTGTTCCTGCAGTTGGCCGTCCGAGTCGTAGTAGAGAACACCGTCCGCCATGCCGTCCGGCCGCACCGTGATCTCTCGCACGCGGCACCCGGTGCGCAGTTGTACGCCCTTCCGTTGGGCTGCAGGCCAGTAGGTTATGTCAGTGCTGGCCTTCGCGCCCTGCGAGCAGCCGGTCAGGCAGGGGCCCAGGTTTATGCAGCCGGCGCGCCCCTCGTACTCACGAGACAGGATGGCGCTATCGGAGGGCCACCAGTGCCAGCCGAGCTTTTCGAATCCAGAGGCGAGCACGTTCCCCGTCTTTCCGAGTGGTAGCGGCGGCAGCGGTGGCTCGTGATACGGATAAGCGGGGTCGCCCGCTAACCCCGAGACACCCATCATCCGATCGTTGAGCGCGAAGTAGGGTTCGAGCGTTTGGTAGTCGATCGGCCAGTCCTCACCAACTCCGTCGTCGGTTTTCGATCGAAAGTCACCGGGCGTAAGCCGCGGGAAGTGCGCCGCCCAGAGGATCGTGCTGCCGCCCACGGCGTTGAACATCAGCGGCGCGATTTCAGAGTCCTGCTCGTTGACGGGGTAGTCGGCGGGCAGTCTGCGCACGTTCGGGCTCGGCGAGTATTCCCCCATCCCGCGCGATTCCCAGTCCAGGCCATTGGTGGGGTAGTCCTGTTGCTTCATCCATGGCCCCTGGTCCAGGCAAAGGACGCTCGTGCCGATGTCAGCGATGCTCCACGCGAAAGCGGCTCCGGAAGCACCGGCGCCGATCACCAGCACACCGACGGGCTCGTTCGACATGGCAACATCCTACAAGGCAGACAGTTGAAGCACATAGGTCCGGCTTAGCACTCTAACTGCCGGAAGCGCCTTTCGGGTTGGCAGACTCGTCAAAGTAAGTTCGCACGTAGTCTTGGGGTTCTTGAACAGTCAAAGCCGAACGGAGGTTTCTCGGCAGCGTTGCGCTATAATCACGCCACTTTCATTCGCCAGCAGGGAGGTCTCGCAATGCCTCAGCAGTTTCATGGCGTCGTCGGCCGTACTCTCGAGGAGTCTACGCCGGCCTGGCCGCAACCTATCCGCGCCCCGGATGGTGCCCCTAATGTCCTCTTTGTCGTCCTTGACGACGTCGGCTACGGCCAGATCAGCTGCTTCGGTGGCCTCTGCGAGACGCCGAACCTCGACCGGCTTGCGGAGAACGGACTGCGCTATAGCAACTTTCACACCACGGCGCTTTGCTCACCGACACGCTCGGCGCTACTCACCGGCCGCAACCACCACACGAACGCAATGGCCGGCATCGTGGAATTCCCGGCCGGCTTTCCCGGCTATACGTGCGAGATCCCGTTCGAGAACGGACTGCTGCCTGAAATACTCACCCCGCATGGCTACGCCGCTTATGCGCTTGGAAAATGGCACCTCACACCTCAGATCGAGATGAACATGGCCGCTCCGCGGAACCGTTGGCCGCTTGGGCGTGGCTTCGAGCGCTACTACGGCTTCCTCGGTGGCGACACCGACCAGTACAACCCCGAACTCGTCGCCGACAACCACTCCGTTCATCAGCCGCGCACGGCAGAGGAGGGCTACCACCTGACCGAGGACCTGGCCGACAGGGCGATCGAGTTCCTTACCGACCTGCGCAATGTCGATTCCAGCAAGCCATTCTTCTTGTACTTCGCAACTGGAGCCGGCCACGCGCCGCATCACGCCCCGGCCGAGTGGATCGATAAGTATCGCGGCAAGTTCGACATGGGCTGGGAAAAGGCGCGAGAGACGATCTTCCAGAGCCAGAAGGAGATGGGCATCGTCCCGGCGAACACGGACCTGGCGCCGCGTCCGCACTGGATCCAGGAGTGGGACACGCTGGCGCAGGACGAGAAAACGCTCTACTCGCGCATGATGGAAGTCTTCGCCGGCTTTCTTTCCCACACTGACCATCACATCGGCCGAGTAATCGATTTCATTGACGAACTCGGCGAGCTCGACAACACGATCATCATCGCCATCTCGGACAACGGCGCGAG
>JBDTQZ010000432.1:0-3147 GCA_039931935.1 Burkholderiaceae bacterium
AAGACGTCGCCCATCACGTCGCAGAACTCTCATTGGTGGGCGTTGTTGATGAGATCGTCGTACACCCGCACCGTCAAATCGTCCGCGCGCCACGAGAGCACGGCCCCGAAGCCGATGAACTCACCGTCAATCTCCGGTCGACAATCGTCCTTGATTTTGAGACGAGCCAACTTCGTGAGCAGCGCCGCAATGTCTCGGGTGAATGCATCGCTGCCGTGTGCTGCGATCTGCGCCAACGCCGATGCATCGAGCGCTCCTGGATGCCATGCCAGCGCCCACGCGGGGAATGCCTCGGTCATGCTGGCTTTCGTCACCATCTCCTCGCGCATCGCGGCGCGCGCTTCCTCATCGTCGGCGCAAGCCTCCTCCAGCGCAAAGGTTTCATCCTCCTCGCCGTACCAGTACATCATCGAGGCCACGTCCCGCGTTGTGCGCGGCGTGAACACCGGATAGACGTAGCGGCTGTGCTCATCCAGCAGATGCAAAGCCGTCGCGCCAAGCGTCGGCGTCGCCTGCTCCAGCCGGTCTAGCCCACGCCCGACAGCCCACTGCTGTTCGTCCTGCTGGAACCAGGTAATCTGGATTTGGCTGTACTCGACCTTTTGCGTTGGTGAACCGCGCGGATCGCGCGCCGAGCCCAACACCGGCCGCAATACGAACTGCGGAGCGAGACAATGCAATCCCCCGATCTCGCGCTTGACCCATGCATCCAGTGCGCCTTGGCAGACCAGCAACTCCTCGTTCCACGCCGCCGGAATGTCGCGCTCGCGCACGGCCTTCGCCTGCAGCAGGAAACGCGCGACCGTGGCGTTGGCCGAAGCGAGCCGGCGCGGGATGAGTTCGAGCGGCACGCCAGCGTCAAGGCGCGGTAGCCTCCAGTCCGCCTTCACGCTACAGGCGGCAGGCAAGTGGACGGCGGCAGTTGGCGCAACAGCGGAGGGCCGCGCATCGACTGGTCGGTGCAGTTGCGTGTGAAAGCGTCCCATGCCTTCGAGCATCGCCTGACTTCCTTCTTGTTCAAGGCGCGCACGAGCGATGCGTTGGACGATCCGATTTCCCCGCGCGCCAGCGCTTCGACCCGTGCCGTGAATGCGGCGAGCCGCATGTCAGCCCTTGGTTCCCACCGCGCGTTTGAACGTGATCTCCTGGACTCCATCCACGATCTCGCCCGCTTCGATCTCCGCGCTCACGAGTTCCGGGTACTGTGCGCTGTAGAGGTCCCGGATTTTTTTCGGACTCATCCCGGCAACGTCGGGCAGCGTCACGCCGTTGTAGCGATAGCGCCGCACGATCTCTTTGACTTCGATGGCCATCTCCGCTCCTTCCTAACTGAACAGGTTGGGTTGCGCGCCGTCCGTGGTCGGCACCGCCGCGCTCGTCTGCGGCACGCTCTCCGGGTGCTCCGAATCGCTCTCGTCAGGTTCCTCCGTGCGCGCCGCAGCCTTGGCGGCCGGTGTCGCGGCCTTCGTTACCGCCTGCGCCGCCTTCTTCGCCGCTGCGTGCTTGGCGGCTTCCAGCACTTCTCTGGTCGCCTCGGCCTGCTCGATCAATCCGGCGCGCGCTTGGCGATAGCCCGAAAGCGCCGCCACGAAGTCGCTATCAAACTCCGCCGGTGTCGCGGTCAGCGTGAGGTCTCTGGTCAGTGCAGGTTCGCCCATGTCTTTCTTCGGTTTGGGCATCACGCTGATGGTGAGCGTCCCGCCTTTCTCATCGGCACTGACCACCATCGACAGCGTGGCGGTGGTCGCCAATTCATACAGTTCGCTGAATATCGTCATTCGTTTCTCCTTGCGTTCCAGTGCTGTCCTACGCATTGATCGTACGGCCGAACTCCGCTTTGTCTAGCCGCTACGCAGCCCGTGTTTCCTTCGTGGGCTCCTGCCCTGCTGCCTCGCCCGGCACTCCCGCGTCCGCTCCATCGGCAGCGCCGTATTGGAACTTCTTGCGCGGGTAGCGCATGACCTTGGGCACCAGCCCTTGATACTCAAACCCCTTGATCTCAAGCAGTCCCTTGACGAAATGCTCGCGCTTGCCGTCTCGCAGCCTCTTGAACCGGTCACCCAGCGCCTTCTTGAGCTTGAGTTCTTCGGCAAGGCTTTCCAATTCGCTCTTGGTGAACAGTTCGAGAAATGCCGGCGAGAGCCGGAAGCACTTCTCTTCCTCGATCTCCAGGTAGTTCAACAGCGCTTCCAGATTGACCTGATCGACGCCGAACGCCGCCGATGCGGTAATCGCCTTCATGAGCGTGTCGATGTGGTCCGCGTTGAATCCGTCGACTTTTTCGAGCGAGGACTTGAACGCCCCGCCGGTTACCTTCCCCGCCTTAGTGATCTTGCCTACCGCCTCGCTGTAGTGGCTCACGCTCAACTGATTGCCATGCCCGGCCCAGGCGAGGGCGATCAATGCCCGCTGATTGCGCTCCCGCTGCACCATCAGCGCATGGGCGACCCACTTGCGCCACTGCTCGACGCGGTACTGCAGCAGACGCGGCGGGGTTTGATTGGACGGCGTCGACTTCGCGCTCGCCGTGCCAGCCTTCGTGCCTTTGGGTTCTTTGCTTGCGCTCGCCGGGCCCGCGTCATGCGCTTCGCGTTCTGCCCTACGCCGGGCCGCGACTTTCTTGGTATTGCAGGTCGCGTCAAAGCACAGCGACGCCGTAACTTCGCCATACGACCCCGGCAGGTTGGACACCGAGCAACCGAAGCTCTGGCATCCCTTGCACGATTCGTACTGCCCCGCACCGACCCCCAGGTCGCCTTCTGCGGTGAGGTACAGCGGCTCGAACCCGTCCTTCTTCCGGACGATCCTGACGACCTGGTACTCGTCTTTGAGCCGCGCTGCCTTTGTCTCAACCACCTGCGTGGTCAGTTCGTCGAAATGGGTTGGATGCTGGCAGTAGCCATCGCCCAGCGATTCACCGAACAACCCCGCCTGCATCGCCGAGTTGTGCGGACAGCTGCTGCACTGGCCGGTGTCGAAGATCGCGTCGGCGAGCTTGCGCGCGAACCTGCCCAACTGCGCCTTGAGCACCGCCACCGGGACCTTGTGGTCGAGAATGCCCTTGAGCACGTTGTCCTGGGTGGCGGGCGGCACACCCGCCAGCAGCTCGGCATGTCCGACGAGAATCTTCCGTTCGGTGAGGGCCTT
>JBDTQZ010000433.1:0-3132 GCA_039931935.1 Burkholderiaceae bacterium
AAGGCATGGAAGTGCCCTACTCCTGCACCTCGGGCGTCTGCGGCACCTGCCGCGCCAAGCTCGTCGAAGGCGAGGTGCGGATGGACCGCAACTTTGCGCTGGACAAAGCGGAGGTCGCGGCCGGCTTCGTGCTGACCTGCCAGGCGCACCCGCTGACCGACCGCGTCGTGCTCTCCTTCGACGAACGCTGAACCCCCCTACCCCGGTCGCTTCGGTATCCGCATGGCCCGCCAACGCTCCGCCGGCTACGACGATCAGCGCGAGAAAATCCTGAAGCAAGCGACGCACCTGTTCGCAAGCCGCGGCTATCCGGCGACGTCGATGAACGAAGTGGCCGATGCCTGCGGATATTCCAAGGCAACGCTTTATCACTACTACGACGACAAGTACGATCTGCTCGTGAACATCGCCGAGTCGCACATCTCACGGCTGGAGGCGCTGGTCGCCGAGGTGCAGGAGCAGGGCTTGGCGCCGGAGCGTTTCTTGCGCGAGCTGATCCGCCGCATGCTGGTGGAATATGCCGATGCACAGGATGCGCAGCGGGTGCTGACGGCCGAAGCGCGCTTTTTGAATCCGCGGGATGCCGATCGGGTGTTGGCCAAGGAGCGCTCAGTGGTCGGGACCTTCGCGCGGGCGCTCGTAGCGCTGCGTCCGGAACTGCAAAAAGAGAGTCTGGCCAAACCGCTCACGATGCTGCTGTTCGGCATGATCAACTGGCTGTTCACCTGGATGAGGCCGGGCGGCGCGTTGGATCACGAGGGCATGGCGGACGTTGTATCCGATCTGTTCCTGGGCGGCCTGCCTGCGGTGCGGCTTCCCGAGCTGGTCGGCTCCGGTAGAAGCAGCCTGTAGCGCGCGGGTCGCGGCCACAGCAAAGTCGATGTATGAACCCCTGTGCGTGGAGTGACTACCGCAACATCGGGGACATGCGAATCTTGCGCGACTAGCGGCGCGACGACTTCGAGCACGACAACAACGCGTATGGAGACTCGAACAATGACATCACATTCATCGCGCAGACAGTTCCTCAAGACCTCGGGTGCAGTAGCGACAACTTCGTTGATCGGCTCCACCCTCGGCGCCTGCGCCACGGCGGGATCGAGCCATATGGCACCGGCCGATCAACTTGCGCTCACTTCCTCCGAAGCGGTAGGCGCAATCCGCAGCGGAAGGCTGTCGGCGGAAAGTTATGTGACGACCTTGCTTGCACGTGCCGAAGCGCTGAAGGATTTGAATGCTCTCATCACACTGAACAAGGCCGGCGCTCTTGCGGCCGCGCGCAACGTCGACGCGATGCGCAAGTCCGGTAGCGCGCTGCCTCCGCTTGCCGGCCTGCCGATCGTCGTCAAGGACAACATCAACACGCGCGACCTGCCGACCACCGGCGGAACCCCGGCGCTGCGCAGCGTGCAGCCCAAGACCAACGCGCCCTCATTGCAAAAGCTGATCGACGCCGGCGCCATTGTGCTGGGCAAGGCCAACATGCACGAATTGGCATTCGGCATCACCAGCACCAATCTGGCGCCGTTTGCCGGTCCGGTAAGGAACCCGTACGACACCACGCGCATCCCCGGCGGTTCGTCCGGCGGCACGGCCGCGGCGATTGCTGCACGGATCGTGCCGGCGGGCCTGGGCACGGACACCGGGGGTTCGGCGCGCATTCCTGCTGCGCTGTGCGGCATCGCGGGATTGCGACCGTCGGTTGGCAACGGCGGCGCGCAACGGCGCTACATCGATACCAGCGCCGTGGTGCCGATCAGCCACACGCGCGACACCGTCGGGCCGATGGCGCGCACCGTGGCCGACGTGGCGTTGCTCGATTCGGTGATCACCGGAAGCGCAATGACGAGCCCTGTGGCGCTCAAAGGATTGCGCATCGGCGTGCCGGCCTCCTTCTGGGCCGGGCTGGACGATCAGCTTGCGGCGGCGGTCAATACGGCCAAGGCCCGGCTTGCCGCTGCGGGTGCGGTCTTCGTCGACGTGGACGCAGCGGGCCTTGCCGAGTTGAACGGCAAGCTGTCGTTTCCGATCGCGCTGCATGAACCGATCGCCGACATCCCGGCCTACCTTGCAGCCACCGGCGTGACCGGCATCACGGTAGCCGACATTGCAGCTGAAATAGCCAGCCCGGACGTGAAGGGCGCGTTCGGCGCCATACTGGACGATGCATTCGGCGCCGCTTATCCGCAGGCCATCAATGTGTTGCGGCCCCAACTGCAGGCCCTGTACGCAAGCTACTTCGCCGACAACAGGCTTGCGGCCATGATGTTCCCCACGACCATCCTTCCCGACGCAACCATCGATCCGGTGAACGGATCTTCCAAGGTATCCGTCAACGGCGGACCGCCGGTTGACGAGTTTCAGACCTACATTCGAAATACCGATCCTGGCAGCAACGCCGGCATCCCCGGCCTTTCCATTCCCGCAGGCTTGACATCAGGGGGGTTGCCGGTCGGACTTGAGATCGACGGTCCTCTAGGCAGCGACCACCGGTTACTGGGCATCGGCATGGCGATCGAGGCGGTGCTGGGCCCGGTGCCGGCTCCCAAGCTTTGACTGGCCCCGGGATGGATGCAATAAGATTTGTTTCGCATCGCGCGTATATTCGTTTTCTCAATTCAACAATGGAGACCACTCGATGAAACTCAGAAAAACCATGCTTGCCCTCGGTGCCGTGCTGTTCAGCGCCGTTACCGCCTCGGCCTGGGCCGACGTCAACGTCGGCGTCACCGTGTCGGCAACAGGCCCGGCGGCCTCGCTCGGCATCCCGGAAAAGAACACCATCGCGCTGATGCCGCAGACCATCGCCGGCCAGAAGATCAACTACATCGTGCTCGACGACGCATCCGACACCACGGCCGCCGTCAGCAACACGCGCAAGCTCATCAGCGAAAGCAACGTCGACGTGATCCTCGGCTCCACCGTGACGCCGAACTCACTGGCCATGATCGACGTGGTGGCCGAGGCCAAGGTGCCGATGATTTCGTTCGCAGCGTCCGCGAAGATCGTCGAGCCGATGGACGACAAGAAGAGGTGGGTTTACAAGACGCCGCAAAACGACATCATGATGGCGCTTGCGATCGCCAACCACATGGCGACCAACGGTATCAAGAAGGTCGGGTTCATCGGGTT
>JBDTQZ010000434.1:0-3128 GCA_039931935.1 Burkholderiaceae bacterium
ATTTCGGTGAGACCGATTCGTTGGTCGCCGAGAAGGCTGCGGCCGCCCTCAAGCACGATTTGCTTCCCATTGTGTGCGTGGGCGAAACGCTCCTGCAGCGCGAGAGCGGCGAGACGTTGCGCGTCGTGAAGCAGCAGGTCAACTCGTTCCTCGACGTCATCGCGCAGACTCCGAAAGCCGTCGAGAGTGTTCAGGTAGCCAAACCAGATCATGCTGAACGCGACGCCGAGCACTACCAGCCGATTGAAAGCTTCAAAGGCCAGGCGCTTGCGGCCCGACATTGATTCGGCGAGCACCGCCAGGTAGAGGTGGTCGTTGCGGCGCGTGGCCGCAGCTGTGCCGATAAACACGCCGTAGATGAAGAAGGTCATCGTGACCTCCTGCAGCCACAACCACGGATGTCTCAAGGTGCGCGTCACGACGTCGCAAATCACCGTCACAGTAAAGCCGGTGATGGCGACGCCGCACAACACCATCAGCGCGCGCTCGAGGCCATCGAGCGCGCGCCACTTCAAATGGCGATGTGACTGCTGAACGAGCGAAAGGATGGCGCGGCGCCTATTTCACGTTGCGCACCAACTCGAGGATCTTCACGGCGTGCGGGCCGAGATCGTTCGCGAGCTTGTCCTGGATCGGCTTGCTCACCGACTCGAAGCCCGACTTGTCGACGGTAGTGACGATCTTGACGCCGATCTTCTCGAGGCGGGCGCGCGACTCTTTCTCCATCTCGAAGGCCTTGGCCGGCTGCACTTTGTTCATGTCATCGGCCGCCTGCTGGACCCACCCCTTCTGCTCGGCGCTCAGCGTGCTCCACAACTTGTCGCTGACGAATAACACGGAGTTGTTCGCTTCGTGCTCGGTCACCGACATGATGGGCGCGACCTCGTAGTGCTTGTTCAGCATGTACACGGTGTAGCCGTTTTCGGCGCATTCGACGACGCCGGTCTGCAGCGATGTGTAGACCTCGCCGAACGGCATGTGCACGATCTGCGCGCCGTAGGCAGGAAACAGTGTGTCCTCGGTGACCGTCGCCTGCACCCGGACCTTTACGTTCTTGATGTCGGCCAGCTTGTTGATCTCCTTTTTGCAGTAAAGGTTGCGCAAGCCCTGGCTACCGAGCGTGAGCATGTGTGCGCCCTTCACCTTGCTGGCGTACATCTCGCGCATCGCGGTAACGACCTTCGGGTCGGTCAACACCTTGACCGCGTGATCCGGGCCGCGAAAGATGAAGTGCAATGAGAAGACACCGGATTCGGGCTGGATCGTCGACGAATTGGCGGTGGAGACGAGCACGAAGTCGATATCGCCGGTCTGCACCTTCTGCAGCGTCTGCGCCTCGGAGCCGAGTTGCGCGCCCGGATATTGATTGGTCGACATCGTCCCTTTGCTCAGCTCGGAGAGGCGCTTGCCGAAGACATCGGCCCCGAAGCCGTACGCGCTCGTCTTGGGCTGGTCGTACGCGAAAGTGAACTGCTTGGTTTGCGCCGTCGCGACACCGGCCAGAGCGACGCTGGCGGACAGCATGATGAGGCGAATAAGGGAAGATGCGGCGGCGGTCGCCGCCGGCTTGCAGTAATTCAACATGACGTCTCCTTGTGTGGTGACCGATAGGTGTGGTCTGGCGCAGGCTTATTTTTATTAGCAACGTGATACGGCGCTGACAATATCGCAGCCAAGACCGAGAACGACTCACTTACCCTATTAATACTAAGGCAATGTCGGACGCCATGACACCCACGTTTACATCCACTGTGCCAAGCCTGAGCTACCGCGTATCGCCCGACGTAGTGAGCCTCTCGCCCCAGGACGAAGTAACGCGCGTTCCCGTGCGCATGTTTGACGCGACGTTTCGCAACATGGCCGATGTCGTTCGTGAGCACGCGGCGGCCCGGCCTCAGCAGCCGGCTTTGGTGCAGGGCGACCGGCAGCTCACGTTTGCGGAGCTCGACACGCTGATGGATCGCGTGGCCGTCGCGCTTCAGCGCGAAGGCGTGCGCGCGGGCGACGTGATTGCGCTCTGCGGAACAACTACGCCGCAACAAGCGGCGCTCTTCCTCGGAGGCCTGCGCGCGGGTGCGGTTGTCGCGCCACTCGCCTCTTCGGTGACGCCGGTGATTTTCGAGGCGATGTTGCGAGACACCGGGGCTCGGCTGCTATTCGTGGATGCAACCGCGGCATCACTTGTTCCGGCTGACACGAGACTGCGTTGCATCGCACTCGACGCTGGCGCACCGGGCAAGCCATTCGATGATTGGCTCGCCGCGCCGGGCGCCGCCCCGCTACCGGTAGCCATCGAGCCGGAATCACCCTTCAACATCATCTACTCGTCGGGCACGACCGGCTCACCCAAAGGCATCGTGCAGCCGCACGTGATGCGCTGGATGCACATGCTGCGCGGCACACCCTATGGCTACGGGCCGGACGCGGTCACCGTACTTGCGACGCCGCTGTACTCAAACACGACGCTGGTTGCGTTCTTTCCCGCACTCGGCTTGGGCGGCACGGTCGTGCTGATCGGCAAGTTTGACGCCGCCTCCTACTTGGGACTCGCCGAGCGCTACCGTGCCACGCACACGATGCTGGTGCCGGTGCAGTACCAGCGCATCATGGCGTTACCCGAGTTCGGCCGCCATGATCTGTCGTCGTTCCGCATGAAGTTCTCGACCAGCGCTCCGTTTTCGGCGGCGCTGAAAGCCGATGTGCTTTCCCGCTGGCCGGGTGGACTGATCGAGTTCTACGGGATGACGGAAGGCGGCGGCACCTGCATTCTTGAAGCCCACCGGTACCCCGACAAATTGCATACGGTGGGGCGGCCAGCTGAAGGCCATGACATCAGGTTGATCGACGACGACGGGGGCGCGGTCGCCGTCGGTGAAGCCGGTGAACTCGTCGGCCACTCACCGACCATGATGACGGGCTATTACAACCAGCCGCAGCAGACGCGCGAAGCCGAGTGGTATTCGCCCGAGGGCAAACGTTTCATCCGCACCGGCGATGTCGGCCGCTTCGATACCGACGGCTTCTTGACGCTATTCGATCGTAAGAAGGACATGATCATCTCGGGCGGCTTCAACATCTACCCGAGCGACCTTGAAGCGCAGTTGCTCGAGCACGCCGCGGTGAACGAG
>JBDTQZ010000435.1:0-3117 GCA_039931935.1 Burkholderiaceae bacterium
CCGTGTTCACGCGTTGCTGCTCGAATGCAACCACGATGAAAGCATGCTGCATTCGGGCTCGTATCCATACTTTCTGAAGACGCGCATCGGCGGCGCGCTTGGGCACCTTTCGAACGGCCAGGCGGCCAAGATATTGCGCCGGATCGACTGCAGCCACCTGGGATGGATCGCGGCGGCCCATCTATCGAAGGTGAACAACACTCCGTTTCTGGCTCAGCTGGCGCTATCGGTGGCGCTCGATTGCCACATCGACGAGATCGCCGTCGCTGATCAGGACGACGGCCTCGCCTGGCGAGCCGTGTAACGCGCACAAACAAGAAGAGCCGGCGAGCCGGCTCTTTTAACAGCGTGCAGTGAGATTAGGGCTTGACTGGGGGCTGCGCCTTCTTGTTGGCAGCGTCAACTGCTGCGGCAGCCTTGTTCGCTTCCTCGACGGGATTGGTCGTCTTCATCGCGGAATCCGTCTTCATTGTGGAATCCGTCTTCATCGAGTCTATTTTCATCGAGTCGGTTGAGGACGTTGTAGAAGGCGCGGTGGTCGTGTCCGGCGCTGGGGCGGGTGCTGGTGTCGGTGCCGGCGTCATCGCGGGGGCCGGCGCAGGTGCGGGGGGAGGTGCCGGTTCTTTTTTGCCGCAAGCGGCGAGCGCAACGACCATCATCGAGGCGAGCAATAGCGACTTATTCATTTTGTACGAACCCTTCATGGTTATCCGGTAACGGTGTGTCTTGCTTGGTTGAATTGTGGTGAAGCTGCGCGCGAGTATAGCTGCGCGTTCATCGTCCCTCGAGCAAGATCGATGCCAGGCGCTCCGCCGACTCAACCCAGGCCGAGCGGAACCACGGGCAGATTATGCGCTGCCGCTTCCCAACGCCTGGCAAAGGCCGAAATCAGCGGCTGCGCATGCGGCTTGTTGTTCAACCACAAGTCGCCACGAGCCTGCGCGGTCGGTTTCATGTCCAGCACCGTTGCATCGTCGGCAATCAGAAGCGCGTCGTCCCCGACAGGATCATCGAGCGAAGCAACGCGTATCTCGAGCGCCAGCGGAAATCGCAGTTGCAGCGCACGCAAACGAGCTGCACGGGTGTCGAGCCAGATCGCGTCGTCGACCAGCAAGCGCGCTCGCGCGCTGCGATGCGCGAGCAGGAACTTCGACAGCAGGCTCACGGCCTCCGCCCGCGAAAGGTCGAAAATCGAAAGGTCTGAGTGAAGGCACAACACGCTGCGGGTCGCCGCCGCGATCGTTTGCAGGACGGCAGCCTGTGTCTCGACGCGCGATGTAATCAGCGTGCGTTGCGGCGCTGGCGGGCTCGCGGGTTCGTCGCGTGACTCTTCGGGTTCGGGTTTCATCGCGAAATCTTAATCGACGACGATCCAGCCGGCGCGATACCACGCGTGCAGTAACGCCCACGCCGGCGCGGGCGCGCGCTGCGCTTGATCGGCTGAAAGGGCGCGTTGGTCCGCCAGCGTTCGAAGTGCTGTCATTGCACCATGCGGCGGCTCGCTCCAATCGCCATTGATTCCGATCGCTGCGGTCGAATACAGGATCCGAGTTCGGCGATCGAGCTGCAGTCCACGTGCAGTCGCGCGCCGTCGAAACTGCGCGGGCGACAAACTCCTCGCAGGCCCATCGAAAACGGTTGTTGCTTTCGGTTCGCTCAGATAGCGCAACAGAAAGCGCTCAGTGTCTGCGAGACGGGGTTTGCGGCGCGCCAGTTCTTTGTGGATCTGTCGTGTCATCTTCGTCGGGAGCCCAGCGGGGTTTGCGGCTGCCATGGCACCGCTGTCCGCGTATCGGCCGGGCGCATTGGTATGTTCCGCGTAATCGGCGAACCAGGGCTCAATCAGCTGCTGATAGCTCGCTGCGCGGAAACCGATCGAATACGTCATGCACTCGCCGAGCGCCACGCCTTCGTGCGCGACGCCGGGCGGCAGATAGAGCATGTCGCCGGCGTCGAGCACCCATTCATTCGATGCGCGAAAGCCCTGGACGTTGTTGACCGGCGATCCTGGTGTTGCACGCAACCCGCGCTGCCGGCTGACACGCCACCGACGGCGGCCAGAGGCTTGCAGCAGAAAGACATCGTACGAATCCACATGCGGGCCTACGCCTCCGCCATCGGTCGCAAAGCTCACCATCAAATCGTCGAGCCGAGCGTCCGGAACGAATCTAAAGCGCGACAGCAATTCCCTGGCCGAGTCGTCGAGCAGATCAACGCCTTGCACCAGTAAAGTCCAGCGCGCGCGTTGAATCGGCGGCAGGCGAACAAACGGGCCGTGCTGCAGCGATCGGTGGCCACCCAACGAAGTAATCAACCGGCTCTCGGCCTCCGGATCGCGCGCGAGCTCGAACAGACGCTCTCGATCGATCGGCGGAGTGAAGCCCGGCAGTGCGGTTCGAATCAGCAAAGGTTTGCGCTGCCAGTACTGGCGCATGAATTGCTGCACGCTGATCGAACCCAGCCTGCGAAGGATTGCAGATCGACTCACCCGACGATTATAGGAATGATGATTTACGATCACGATGGCATGAAGATCGACGACGACACTCTGGTCAGCATCGACGTAGAGATGTATGACGCGCAAGGCAACTTGCTCGAAAAATCGGACGAGCCGCTGACTTATCTGCAGGGCCACGGTGACATCTTCAGTCGCATCGAAGACACGTTGCGTGGCAAGGAAACAGGTGCCGACGTTTCAGTGCAGATCGAACCCGAAGAAGCGTTCGGCGATTACGACCCCGAGCTCGTGACGCTCGTGCGGCTTGAGGACCTGGGCGAGGGCGCCGCGGTCGGAATGCGGGTTGACGGCGCCGGTGCCGGCGCAGCAGCGGCCGAGTACACGATTACGGACATCGCTGAAGGGATGGCGGTGCTGGATGCAAACCATCCGCTCGCCGGGCTCGCGCTGCGATTCGAGATCAAAGTGGTAGATGTGCGCGCGGCGACCGCGGAAGAAATCGAATCTGCGGAATCGCCGGCGTTGCCGGACTTCTTGCATGTGGCTCCGCCGTCGGGCCGGACACTGCACTAGCGCATCAAACGCCATGTCGGCGAAGCGAGCCCGGGCGCATCGAATCAATCGAAGGTTGCAACCAGTTGACGCGCGGGCAAACAACC
>JBDTQZ010000436.1:0-3112 GCA_039931935.1 Burkholderiaceae bacterium
AATGTCACGCGCTCCCACCCGTCATGAGTGGCAGTCACTGGCACATAGTCCTTGATCTTGAGAGCGAAGACCTGGTCGCCGTATTTTTGCGCTAGCCGCAATAAGGCGACCGCCGCCCCGAGGGATTTCGTCACGGAAAACACTCCGTGCCGCATCTGCCGACAATATGGATACGGGCCGTAACGAGTCTCGCAACCGTGCAGGTAGATGGAGCCATCGACAACCAATCCGCTCGCGCTGACATCCTCGGGCGCGGCTTCGGTAGCGCGCGACCAGTTGGCGTCTGATGTTGACGAGCCCGACTCCGGTACCGCTGCTTGCGGCTGCGCCGAAGCCCGCGCCATCATCGAGCACTTCGACTTCGAGCGAATTACGCCGATGTCGGGCACGCAACTCGATATGGCCTCCGCCCACCGGCTCCAGCCCATGCTTGATCGCGTTTTCAACCAGCGTGATGAGCAGCATCGGTGGAAATTCGACGTCGTGCAACGCGGCGTCGATCTCGATCGAGAAACTCAGCTGCTTCCCCATTCGAAGCTGAAACAGATCCAGATACGCGCGCACCAACGTGACTTCTTCGCCGAGTGACGCGCGCCTGGTGCGCAACTGCGGAAGCGCTGTGCGCACGTATCGCATCAAGCTGCCGATGGCCTCGGAGCCGGCCTGCGGCTGCGTGCGATAGAGGCGTCGCACGTTACCTAGCATGTTGAACAGAAAATGCGGCTCGATTTGCGCCTGAAGCAACGCCAATTGCTGTTCACTTTCGCTCTGCTCCAATTGCGCGCTCGCAAGCTCCGCTACCTGCGCGGCTGAATCTGCCTGTAACGCACGTTGGTGCACGTCGGCGATCAGCACCAAGAACAGAGCCGGCAACCCCCAGCGGAGCGAGTCGGCCAGCATGCGCAGCGGTGGTGGAAGGTGTTCGAACCCGTCGGCGTAGTAAGCATGAAGGAGTACGGAAAGCACCGCGGACAAAGCAAGCAACAGCGCCGACATGACCGCAAGCCGAACCGGCATGCTGCTCGGTAGAACTTCTTCAAGCACCGTGAAGGCAGCCAGCAGCGTCACCGCGATTACGGCGAGTTCGGCTACGTGCCCGAGCCAAGCCGCCGCGATTTCGGTCGGCGAGAAAAAATCAAGAAGCGTGGGACTGGTCAACGCTCCAACGGATAACAGCAGCGTCACCAGAGCGACTACCACTAGCCGTTGCCAGTCAAGAGCACACGTTACGCGGGCCGCCAAGCCGGCGTCACGAGCGTGCGCGAAACTGATGTCTCCGTGCATTGGGGTGAGCGATTGAGACCGCCAGCCATTGTGAACCTGCGACCGACTGCGCAGCTCCGGCGGTCGACGGATCCGCCGATTACCCCCATGGTTGCCTGTCAGTGCGGATGGACGCCGAAGACCACAACCATTTGCATGCAAAGATGCAGCGCGCTTGCAAGGTTCCGGTTGGCGCCGTTGCTATTCAATGGGAACGTGGGGGGACGCGACTGCATCTGATGACAAGAGGACGACCATGAACGTGTGTTGTCGCGCAAGTACGGGCGATGCTTGCGCCCAGCTGGTTGACAGAACAAGTACTTAGGAGGACGACATGGCACCTGTATCGATTCTTTGGACATCGACCGTCTTGCTTGCCATCGCAGCAGCCGGCGGGCTCGTCATGGCGGGCATTCGCTTCTCAGGGAATCGCCAGCCACCGGCGGCACTTGCAATGCTGCATGGCTTCCTCGCTGCGGCTGCGTTGACCTTGCTGCTGTACGCAGCGGCGACCGTTGGGTTACCGGGGATGGCACTCGCCGCTCTCGTCCTTTTACTCGTGGCAGCGGGTGGTGGAGTCATCCTCAATCTGAACTATCACTGGAAGCAGTTGCCCTTGCCGAAAGGGCTCATCGTCGGACACGCCCTCGCTGCCGTGGTCGGCTTCGTGCTGTTACTTGTGGTGACGTGGGGGACTCGTAGCGCATAGGCGCTCGGTCAATACGCGCTGCGTAGCAGCCGCGCTTCGCATAATGAGCGTGGATATAGGCCACGTGCGGATCAGCAAACAGGCGGTCAATGACGTCCTCGATCTCGTGGCCGTTGACAAGGTCGGCGTCAACCATCAAGTGGTCGGCGTCGAAGGCGCGTAGTGATAGGTGCCGCAAGCGCATCGCCTCAGGAATCTCGTTGGTGCGGTCGTATGCGGTTTCTGCGCCCTCGCGCACGAAGATGGCGTGGCTCGCGTGGTACGCGTTGTCGGCCGGCTGATGAATGTAGTGAAGCAGGATCACCGTCTCACCGGGCTCGGCATCGCGCATTTCGATTCGATCGGGATAGCCTGGCTTGGCGTCGGCGACGTAACGCTTGGCCCCGTGCTTCGCTAGTTCTTCGTCCGACAGACCGAACAGATGTTGGAATCGCTGGGGTGACAACCCTGTGATGCGGAAGGACATATAAGTTCTCGAGCAACTTGGTGTGCAGATTGTGCCGCGAGCCGTCACGCCGGAATATCCGTTACTTGCTCTGGTATCCGAAGCCGTGGTGTAGGGTCGAACTATTCCTATCTCGCAAAGGGTGACTGCAATGAACCTCGACCGGCTGATCGCAACTGAAAGCAGTGTTCTGGACGCGGCCGAGCAGTTGACCGTGCATCAGTTGCGCCTGGCAAAACAAATCGTCGCAACGCTCAACACGGACATGAAAACCAATCTGCCAGTAGAAACGGTGGGCGCGGTACTGCAAGCACTTTCTACAAACTTTGCAGCTTTGACACTGGCGCGGCGAAATTTCGCGGAAGCCTGATCGCTGTTTCTGGGGAGCCACTCTTGATACGTCGGTTCTGGTGGGCGTAACGTCTTACCTAGTAACAAGGAGGAGTTCATGCGCACACCAAGCATTTCCCGCCGCGAGCTATTGATTCAAGGCAGCGCGACGCTCGCGTTACTGCATGCCCCTTGGTTGGCGCAAGCGTTCCCGAGCCGGCCAGGCGAAGAAGTTGTGCCATGGCTGGATCAGCCGGGCGCCAACCCAAGCGGCGGCGTCGTCGAGAACCTGCAGCCGTGGGAAAACCTTGCCTCTTCCTTTATCACGCCCAACGACAAGTTCTTTCGCGTGTCGCACTACGACA
>JBDTQZ010000437.1:0-3111 GCA_039931935.1 Burkholderiaceae bacterium
GACCGCGCCTATATGCGGGCACGAGTCTTTTCAAATACGGCACTTCGCGAGCAGCTCGAAAGGCTGTTGCATCCGATGATTCGGGCCGAGATGCGTGAACGTACAGCGCAACTCATTGTCGAGGGCGCGCCTTACGTCGTTCTCGCGGTGCCATTGTTGGTAGAAAGCGGCAACTGGAGCGACTACGCGGACCGCATCCTTCTGATCGATTGCAGCGAGGCGACGCAGTTGGCACGCGTAGGCACCCGAGCGGGAATCGGCGAGATGACTGCCCGGCAGATAATTGGCGCGCAGGCAACTCGTCGCGAGCGACTGGCCGTAGCCGACGACGTATTGCTAAACGAGGCACCGCTAGAGCAGATAGATCGTAAGGTGGATCGGCTGCATCAGGCGTATCTGCGCTTCGCTGCGATTAAACGATCGCGCGAAACCCTGTGATATCTTCGACCATGCTCCCAATTTCACTGCGAGATGTCGACGGACGGTAAGGTCTTATACGAGTATCCGTTCAGCGAGCGCGTCCGGACCTTGCTGCGTCTTGAGGACCTGTTCGACAAGTTGATGTACTTCTGCGCGCAGGAGCATTCGTACTGCCATCACACGGCGCTCATAACGCTGTTCGAAATTCTGGAAGTAACCTCACGCGCCGACCTCAAATCGGACCTGTTGCAGGAGCTCGAGCGTCACAAGCAGTCGCTTCAAGCGCTGCGCAACAACCCGCAAGTGTCGGAAAGTGCGCTCTCCGGCGTGCTGTCCGAGATCGAGCGCGCGCAACAGAACCTAAGTGCCGCGACGGGCAAAGCCGGCCAGCACGTGCGCGACAACGAATGGCTGATGAGCATCCGCAGCCGCGCCATCATTCCGGGTGGGACATGCGAGTTCGATCTGCCGTCCTACCACGCTTGGTTGACGCGCGACGTCGACACGCGGACGCGCGATCTGCAAAACTGGGTCGCCCCGATGCTGCTGTTTCATTCGGCACTGGCAATCGTGTTGAAGCTGCTGCGCGAAACCGCGCATCGCAGCAAGCAGGTTGCGGCGCAGGGCGCGTTTCAGCAGATGTTGCAGGGGCGAACCTACGCCCTGTTGCAGGTTCGAGTCGATGGCGCACTCCACGCCATTCCCGAGATCAGCGCCAACAAGTACATGCTTTGGATCCGCTTTACCACACAGGATCGCGAACCGAAGCCGCGTTCGATGGATCAAGACGTACCCTTTGAGTTAGCCCTCTGCGCGTTCTAGCTTTCTATGGCCAAGGTCAAGTGTCCGACTTGCGCTCGCGAGGTCAAATGGGATGAGCAGGAAAAGTTTCGTCCGTTTTGTTCGGAGCGCTGCAAGATGATCGATCTTGGAGCTTGGGCGTCCGACGGCTATTCGATTGCCGGTCCTGAGGATAATGATGTTGATAAGACACCGGACGTGTCAAGCCGCTCGCACTGAGCGTCATCCCACACTGCAGACAGCGATGCAATTCCATGTGCGCCGTACGACATGGCAGTCGCCAGATCGCTTGTTCGCATTCCTCCCAGCGAGTACACGGGCACGCTGCTGTTGGTGATCATGCTCGCGAACGCGTTCCATCCAAGTGGTGGGTGGGACCGATGCGTTGCCGTGGTTCGTACTGGGCCCGCTGTCACGAAATCCAATTGCAGCTCTGCTGCACGTTCAATCTCTACGCTGGAGTGGACCGACGCGGCAACCCACTCGAGCTCCGGTCGCTGTTGTAAATCCGCAAGATCAGCTGCAGTCAAATGCACGCCATCAGCCCTTTCCCAGAGTGCTCGCTCGTGCCGGCTATTCACCAGCAACGTCGCGCCCGCGGCGCGCACGCGCACTAACAGCTCATCGAAAAGCGTTGCGGCGTCGGCGCTTTCGAGGGTCGGTTCCCGAAACTGCAGCAGCTCTAAGCCGCGCGAGAGAGCCGAATCCAGACGCTGCAGAAACAGCTCGCGACCCAGCTGTGCGGCCGCACTGATCGCGTAAAGCGGCGCAAGGGCCAACCACCGCAAAACCGGAACAGTCGCCGGCAACAACGGACCTCCGGGTAACGCGTTGGTGGAAAAGAAACCAAAACACTGATGCTCGCGCGCATAAAGTTCTCCGCGCCAGTCAAACACTCGAAAAAAATGCAGCCGTACCAGCGCATGTGGATAGTCGAACACACGAACGACCCAGGGATAAGCGGTGCCGATATCGATGCCAAGTTCCTCGTGCAGTTCGCGTGCAAGCGCCGTCGCGACCTTCTCACCGGGCTCAACTTTTCCTCCAGGAAACTCCCAGTAGGCGGCGTAAGGTTTTCCCGCGGGGCGACTGGCCAGCAGGAACTGACCATCCGGGCGAATAAGCACACCGGCCGCAACATCGACCGGCGCGCGTACCGATGTCATCGTGGTGCGCTGTCGCTCGCGAGGCGCTTGCCGCCCGCCCAGTGGCGCGCGAACTGCAACGCCACGCGGCCTGACCGTGATCCGCGCTGCAGCGCGAACTGCAATGCTTCTGCACGCGCTTCGGCCGCCTCGTGCTGCTTCAAACCAAAGCGCAGCAGCCAGTGGGAAACGATGTCGAGGTAGTCGTCCTGACGAAACGGATAGAACGAAAGCCACAGGCCAAAGCGCTCTGATAGCGACACCTGCTCTTCCACCGCCTCGGCGGGATGAATCTCGCCATCGCTGTCGTAACGCGTATCAAGGTTGTCACGCATCAACTCGGGCATCAGGTGCCGCCGATTCGACGATGCGTAGATCAGGACGTTGTCGGCCATCGAACCGTCCAGGGCAGCCTTCAACTCCTTGTAGCCGGCTTCGTTCTTGTCGAACGACAGATCATCGCAAAAAATAACAAAACGCTCGGGTCGGCCGGCAACGATGTCCACAATGTCGGCGATGTCGATCAAGTCGCGCTTGTCGACTTCGATCAGCCGCAGGCCTCGTGCGGCAAACTCGTTCAAACACGCGCGGATTAGCGACGATTTTCCGGTGCCGCGTGCCCCCGTCAGCAAGGCGTTGTTGGCCGGTAAGCCGCGCACGAAACGCTCGGTGTTATGCGCCAGCGCCACCTTCTGAGCATCTACATGCTTCAGATCGTCAAATGGAATCAACGCCGGACGCAACA
>JBDTQZ010000438.1:0-3110 GCA_039931935.1 Burkholderiaceae bacterium
GGCCGTGGCCGTGCAACCGATGTGGATCTCGTCGTTCTCGCACGCCGCGCAGCGGAAAGGGCTAGCCTCGCCGGACGACGAATTCGTGTTGCCGCTGCAGATCGCGCGCCACTTCGACCATTCCGCCGCGGGCATCGAGATCGCCCGACACTGGGTCGAGCATGCTGGCGGCTCCTGGCAGGCCGGGGTTTTCGGCGAATACGATTGCGCTGCCGCACTGGAGTGCCTTGCCGAGCTAAATACGATTTGGTCTGCCGGTGAAGCGACGCAGACGACCGTCAATTTGGGTGCCAGAAAGTCGATCAACCCGCATCTCAACCTGATCGGCTCGCTTGGCCGCCAGATCCATGCAAGTAGCGCCCAGACCGTGTTCTACCTTGGAGTGCAGTTGCTCAAAGACTAAATGCAGACCACAGGATTAGCGGCACTTGGCAGGCAGGTACTTGGCCGGAATTGAGTATCCTGATTGCCAGGCAGAAAAGCGGCTGCGGCGTCAACAATGCCGCCCAATGACGAAGTTTTATGCCGGTTTGTGAAACACGTCCGAATTTAAAGCCAATTTTCGTCTGTGCGTTCCGCACAACCCACCTGACGACCGAGACAGCCGCTAGAAAGACATTAGCTTAGTCGTGGGATTTTGAGCCCGACTGCGACCGAGCAAGGCGGCTGTAAAACACTTCTTCCAATCGTGGGTGAGCGGGATCGCCGGGCGGACATTTCTCGAACCGGATGGTGGCCTCGCGTCCGCTCAGCTCCATGATGGCCACCTGATTGTCGAACCAGGGCTCGTCGTGGCACAGCTTCCACTGCACACCTGGCCGACCGACACCGGCCAGGCCTGCGATCGTTCTCGCCACTGCTCCCGCAATCCGGGACCAGCCCGCGCGCATGATCCGCGCATCGCGCGCATCCAGAGGGTTGCGGAACGGCGAACACACTGCCTGATATACGGCGCTTGAAATATCCGCTCCCGGAAATTCGGCACGTGCCAGATAGACATGATGCACATCACCAGACAGGACAGTGACGGTAGCCGGTGCGTTTCCAAATTCGCCTGCGGCGATGGATTGGATCAGCGCCACGATCCGCCGGAACGAAGTCTGGAATGCGCTCCAGTGCTCCAGATCAAGCTTGCGACGGATGCGTTCGCCTTGCTTGGCGAACCAGCCGCCCCAGACGCCGGCACATACCGCTTCGTTCCAGGCTTCAAGGTAATGGATGCCGTGTCCCAGCAACACCGGCAGCGAAGTGCCCAACAACAGGTGTTCGAAATCGCCTTCGGCCTTCGCTTCGATCCATCGCCATTCGTTTTCATCGAGCATGTCGCGGCGTCCCTTGCCGAGCATGCGGCCAGCGCGCGAATCCACCACGAGCAGGCGTACGTCGCCGAAGTCGCGGTAGTAGCTCCATCGATAACTGTCTGGTCGCTGGTCGGCCGTGGCCGCGAATTCGCGCAGGACTTCGGTGAACTCCGCGCCTTTTTCGGCGGCCTTCGCCCGTTGGAACAGCGCATCCTCATGCAACTCGCGCGGCGATAGGTTGCCCAGGTGCTGATAGATCCAGTAGGACATGAAGCCGCCCACGATGTGGCGGTGCCACCAAGGCTCGGCACGCATCTCCTCCAGCCAGGCGAGCGAGATGTTCCAATCGTCCATGACGTCGTGATCGTCGAAGATCATGGCCGTTGGAACAGTCGACAACAGCCAGCGGACATCCGGCTCACTCCAGGCGTCGCGATACAGGCGGGTGTATTCCTCGAAATCGGCGATTTCGTCCCCCGGTGGTTGAGTGATATCGCGGCGCGCACGGATAAAAGCGCGCACCGCGGGCGAGACCTCGTCGGCGTAAACCTGGTCTCCGATCATCAGCAACGCACTCGGCCATTGCGTTTCGGCCTGCTCACGCATGCAACACGCCAGCGCACGCAGCGCATCCAGCTCGAAACCATGCTCCTCGTCCTGGGCGTGCGTCAGGGTGTAAGGCGGCTCGTGCGGCATCGCCACGCGGCAAGAGCCGAACGCGATGCGCAGCGTTGTCTCGGCATCAAACGTGTGGATGACGCTGGCTGGATAGCCGGAACTAGCCTCCGGCCAAACCGGCACGCCGTCCAGAAGTACCGTGTATTCGTAGCGCGTTGCCGGCCTCAGGTCGGTCATGTAGACCAGGGCGTAATGATGCCCCTCGACTTCGAAGGTCGGCGCCCGGTGTCCGAGGATCTCGACCTCGCAGGCACGGTCGACTTCAACCCATATTGTCGCCTCGGTCGGGCCGACATAGCGCAGCATCGGGCCAAGCAACAGGGCAGTCATCGCGTCTTGACCCCGCCGGGGTGTATCTGGTTGGCCCGCTGTCCCTTGCCCATATCGCCCCGTGTAGCGGATGGTGGATTTCCGACGATTGTAGCGGCTTAGCTGCGGATCTGATCGATGGCGCACGACGCTTCGATTGCGCTGCGGTTGCACAATCACACTTCATTGATTGCCCGAGACCGCGTCGCGGACTTCATCCTTGATGGCATCCAATGAGGCTTCGCCCTGGCTTGCGCGCTGCTGATCGCGTCTGACCTCCTTGGCAATGGCATCAATGGCGTCGGCGGCGATCAATCCGGCACCTAGCGCATGCTGCGCAATGACCAGGCTGTCGGCTACCAGCAGCATCGGCACCTTTGTAGCGCTCAGCTTTTCGACAAAACTTTCAACGAAAATATCGCGGGGCGTCTGCGTCTCCAGATCGACATCGCGGATGTAAATCGCGATGACGCGCTCGCCGAATTCCTGGGCAATCCGACTGTAGACCCCGGCATCCGCTTGACCGGAATCGCCGAGCAGCACCCAACGCAAATGCGGGTACTGCTGCAAGAGACCGCGGACCCGCTCAAATTTCTGGCCGTCGCCGGCGCCCAGGGTCTCGTGCTCACGCAGACCCAGACGCCGTAGGGACATCGGGCCATATGGAATGCCGTTGAGGTCAAGAAAATCCTCGAGCAAGTCATACAGGTTCCATGGCGAATTGGAAACGTAAAAGATCGGGTTGCCACCCCTGCCCCGCGTGCCAAGTTGCAATGCCTGGTATAGCGCTGCAACACCGAGCAGGGGCTTGCGGGTACGGGC
>JBDTQZ010000439.1:0-3108 GCA_039931935.1 Burkholderiaceae bacterium
GATGGGCTACAACACCAACCTGGTGCTGGCCAAGGACGCGCCGACGGGTTACCTCGACCTTCTCGATCCCAAATGGAAAGGCAAGCTCGTCAAATCGCATCCGGGTTACAGCGGCACCAGCCTGACCGGCACCTATGCGATCGTCGGTCGAATGCAAGGTCGCCGAGGCGATCATGCCGCGCCACTATCAGCACGGCTTCCACAGTACCGCGACCTGCGGTGCGATCGGCGCCGCGGCAAGTGCGGCGAAGCTGCTCGGACTCGATCGCGAAACCACGCGCCGCGCCCTGAGCCTGGGCGCCACTCAAGCCGCCGGATTGCGCGAAAACTTCGGCACCATGACCAAGCCCTTTCATGCGGGACGCGCCGCCGAAAGCGGAGTGGTGGCGGCTGAGCTGGCGGCGCTAGGGTTCACTGCGTCGCTGAACGGATTGGAAGCCGACCGGGGGTTTTTCCGCGCCGCGGGTGGCGGCTACAGCGCCGACATGATCGACGGTAAGCTCGGCCATCCGTGGACCTTTGCTTTTCCCGGTGTCTCGATCAAGCCCCATCCCAGCGGATCGCTCACGCACCCGGGCATGGCCGTCATGCTGGATCTCATCCATCGTCACGATCTCTCCCCTGAGCGGGTCAAACGTGTCGCGGTCGGCACCAATCACAACATGCCGAATGCACTCATCCACCATCGCCCCCGTAACGAGTTGCAGGCGAAGTTCAGCATGGAATTCTGCATGGCGATCCTGCTCATCGAGCGCAAGGCCGGCCTCGAGCAGTTCACCGACGACGTGGTCAACCGACCCGACGTGCAGGCGTTGTTGCGGCGGGTGGACTTCGGCGTCAACGCCGAAGCCGAGGCTGCCGGCTTCGACAAGATGACGATGATCATCGAAGTCGAGCTCGTCGATGGCACGGTTGTCAAAGGCGCTGCGGATTTCGGCAAGGGCAGCCCCGCGAATCCGATGAGCGATAACGAGCTTACGGAGAAGTTCCGGCAATGCGCGGCCTGGGGCGGCCTCGACGGCACGCAGACGAAAACGGTGATCGATCTCGTATGGCGCATCGAAAAGCTCGACGACGTGGGCGAGCTTACGCAGCACCTGCGCATCAAGGGCACCGGGTGAACGCGGACAGGAAATTAGGCGGTGCGACGTGGGCGCATCGTCACGAGTAGTCACCAACCACAAGAGCACAAACCACGACAGCGAGCGTTATGTTCGAAGGCTTCACGCAGATGCGGATCGACACCTCCGGTGCGCGGATCAATCTGCGCCACGGCGGATCCGGGCCGCCTATCACCCGTTCTCGGATGTCGTCAATCCGCCGCATCAATGGCCCCAACAGTGTGAATATTCGACCACGGTGATGTGATTTTTCCGTTTCGAAGGAGCTGGCTCCGCGATTATGGTAGGGCAACGGTAGTAGGTGTCGGACGACACCGGGTTGGTTCAACCGTTGCGGACCGCAGCGCGAACTGCGGAGATCGAGGAGAGCATCATGTCCGAGGCCAATGCACTGCGTGGGTTGCCGCAAGGTCTTGCAACCGAATCGAAGATGGCACTGCTGGAGGCGGCGCAGTGTGCGAACGCGCTGCTCGACGATCATTCGCTGGCGCAGCGCGCGGCGGCGATGGCCGAGTTGCCACGGCGTCGGCTGACCGAGTTGCGCGCGCTATACCTTTCGCCAGACCCGAACCAGGCAAGACCCAAGGAGGCAGAGGCGTCTGCAGTGCCCTTGCCCACCTTCGGCGCTGACCGTCACTGGCAGCCTATCAACGTGTTTTTTGTGTTGGTGTGCGTCGTCGCGCTGGCGAGCGTGCTGGTGCTGGATTGAACAATAGCGGACAGCGAACATAGAGCCGCCCACTGAGATTCTCGTATGCGATGCCCCAGTACACTTCCTGGTAGCTGTATCCACCGCTGCCTCTACCCGCGAATCAAGTGACAACTGTTCCACCAGTCGCGGCAGGGACGCATTGCTGGCGGCCTGCATGACGAAACAATCGACGCCAAGGGCCGGCATGGGCCAGTCATTGGTGATCGTAAGGCTATATTGGCTTGCAATCGCTTCGGCAATCCGTCGCCGGGCGCTGCTTCCGACGCGCGCGTTGTAGCTCCCGCCATAATCGACGTCGGGACGAAAGTGCGGAGGCGCTAAACGCAACATGACCAGGACTTGCCGCTCGGGGGAACCATCGTCGACCGGCGTGCCGGTGACGCGATCCAGCCGCGCACATGCCACCGCGCACAGGGACAGCAAGACCAGGAGCGATGTGCGCGCCGTCGTCATCGTTTCTCAGCGATCGAGCTGTTCCACCAACACCACCGCCGGCTCCGCGCGCAAGGCTTGGGCTGCCTCGACCCGTCGTTCCACCGCGACCTTGAGTACGTAAGCGTTCGTCTCGGTCGGCCCGTCCGCGATTCGGACTCCGGCCTTGCGCAGTATCCGGCGGAGATCAGACTCAGTTGTGGCCGGGTCGAAGACAACGACGAGGGTACCGGTCGTCGGCACAGCAGCGTTCTGCGCACCGAGGGTCCGGTATAGCAAGAGGCCATCGGTGGCCGGCACCAGCGCGGCCCCCAGCGCGACGATCACTGCCAGTTCCGCCGCAATGGCCCATCGCGACCAGGGCGGCGCCCGCTTCCAAAGCTTGCGCAGGGACGCTCCTTTGCCTCGTCCCCTACGCGGCTCGTCAAGCTGGCGACGCAGATTGCGGAAAACAGTAGAGGCGCCCGGCGCCGCTTCTCCATCAATGCAAGCCGCGCGAAGCTCGCGCAGCCACTGGACCTCACGCTGGCAACGCACGCACTCGCTGAGATGCTGCTGTACAAACGCAAGCTCGTCCTTGTCCAAGGTCCCGTTCACGAACCACGGCAGCAGCACATCGGCCACTTTGTGCGCCGTGGGATCGAATGGTAGTACGCGTCCGCTCATGCTGCCCCCTCCCCGCGGTCGACCAGCAACGCCTTCTGTTGTCGCTGGGCGTGAAACATTCTCTTCTTCACGGTCTCAGCCGGACAGCCGGTAATGGCTGTGATTTGTCAGTACGTATGAATACCAGTGTAAACCGATCCGGCAGCAAGATATTCCGCGCAAGCTTGGAAAAGTTCC
>JBDTQZ010000440.1:0-3100 GCA_039931935.1 Burkholderiaceae bacterium
GATGGCGCCGCTCGATGCACAGCTCGACGACTCATTACTTGAGTGGCAGCCCCCTACGAACGCGGTCGTCGAAATTCCGGCGATTGCGCTGCGCGACCCTGCAACGCAAGGTCTTGTGCAACGTGCGGGCCGTGCCGGAATCAAAATGGCCCTGCGTGGACGGCCCGACGTACCTTTGCCGCCGGCGCTGCTCGATTGCTTCAGTTACGCGCTGATCCACATCACCGAGGACCGTCGCCGTCGCAGCGACGGCAGCAATGCACCTCCGCCACCGGGTGTGATGCGCCGTATGCCGTTCATCATCACCGGTGCATTTCGCGTCGACGATCTGCATGCCGCGTATCAGCGCGGTGCAGTCGCCAGCGTTGGATTGCCTTTCGACGAGCCGCACCCGACGACAGAGCGCCCGCCACAGCCTAATCAGCACACGGTACTTGAATTGCTACGTCTGGCGCACGATCGAGCGGATATCGATTTGATCGAGTCAGCCGTCAAGCGCGACACCGCACTCGCGTTCGAGCTGATTCGCTTCGTCAACGGGACTGCATTCGCAGTGCCGATGCAGGTCGGTTCCGTCAAGCGCGCGATCATGGTCCTGGGCCACGCGAAACTGACTCGCTGGCTATCGCGCATGCTGCGCGTTTCGACCTTCAGCGCGGATGCCCTGCCGTTGATGCACGCAGGCACTCGCCGCGGCCTGTTCCTCGAACACCTGGCCAGCTGCAACGCCGAGGGCGCGGACCTGCGCGACTCGCTGTTTCAAACCGGCGCGTTCTCGCTGCTTGATCGAATGACCGGCACCACGTTTCCGCGCTTGCTGCAACACGCACAGCTGGCGCCGAGCGTGTCGGCGGCGCTGGTCGACCGCAGCGGCCCGTGCGCCCCGTATCTGTCGCTGGCGGAAGCGATTGAGCGCAACGATCCCGTGATGGGGAAGAAACAGCGCGAGGCGCTCGATATCTCGCTGCTCGACTGCAACGTCGCGCTGCTGCGCGCGCTGTCTGCCGCGCAGACGTTGCACGCCTAACGCCGGCGGGTCGCCTAAGCACTCCACGTCAATCGCTGCGCGGTTAATCCGCTTGGTAACGTCACACCGTTATAATTTCGAACGCTTGTCAGCCCGGCAGGCGCACGACCCACGCGCGATGCTCGCGCGCTTTTGCGTTCAATGACCCAGTCCAGTACGTTGTTCGCGCTCACCGGGCCGAGCGCGTTGTCGGCATTTCGTGCAGCGCGGTTGCTGGCGTCGATCCGGTTGATCGAGAAATCGGCCGATTCATTGAGCGGCCGCTTCGTTCACTTCATACATGCTAGTCGTTCACTCGATGCGTCCGAGCGCGCTCGGCTGGATGCGTTGCTGAACTATGGTGATGCGGCAGACGCCGATGCCAAGGGCGCTGCGGTTCTGGTCGTTCCGCGCCTGGGAACGATTTCACCGTGGGCGAGCAAAGCCACCGATATTGCGCACAACACCGGACTCACGGCGGTGCGACGCATTGAGCGCGGCACGATCTACGTCATCAGGCTCGGCCGCAATACGCTTAGTGCTGACTCCACAGCCCGTGTGGCGTCGGTCCTGCACGATCGAATGACCGACAGCGTAATTGATCCCAAGGCCGATCCTGCGCTGATATTTCGGGAACTCGATGGCAAGCCGATGCAAACGGTTCCGCTGCTGATACATGGACGCCCGGCACTCGAACGTGCGAATGTCGAGATGGGACTCGCTCTGTCCGCGAACGAGATCGAATATCTGCTCGACGCATTCATGCACATGCGTCGCGATCCGACCGACGTCGAGCTGATGATGTTTGCCCAAGCCAACTCTGAGCATTGCCGGCATAAGATTTTCAATGCGACCTGGACTATCGACGGCGAGCGCGAGGAGGCGACGCTATTCGACATGATTCGCGCCACGCATCGCGCGGCACCGAAGGGCACCGTGGTCGCGTACAGCGACAACTCGGCCGTGCTCGAAGGCCGCACGGTATCGCGCTTCTATCCGTACAGCGATCACCCCGCGGGTGCTGTGGGTATCGATTACGGCGCGCGCGACGAGTTGACACACACCGTTTTTAAAGTCGAGACGCACAACCATCCGACTGCTATCTCGCCGTTTCCCGGCGCATCAACAGGTGCTGGCGGCGAGATTCGTGATGAAGGCGCCACCGGCCGCGGTGCAAAGCCCAAGGCAGGCTTGTGCGGCTTTTCGGTTTCACATTTGCGTATTCCAGACATGCGGCACGCATGGGAACGCGACAACGATGTCACCCACTCAGGGCAGCAATCCAGCAGCGATCTCGGGTTTCCCGCTCGCATCGCTAACGCGTTGTCGATCATGATCGAAGGACCGATTGGTGCGGCGGCATTCAACAATGAGTTCGGCCGTCCGAATTTGATCGGCTACTTTCGTAGCTACGAGCAGAACGTCGACGGCAATCACTACGGCTATCACAAGCCGATCATGATCGCGGGTGGTATCGGCAACATCCGTGACGACCAAGTGCGCAAACATGATCTGCCGCCGGGTTCACTGCTGGTTCAGCTGGGCGGCCCGGGGATGCGGATTGGGCTTGGCGGAGGAGCGGCTTCGAGTATGGACGCCGGTGCGAATACGGAGCAGCTCGACTTCGACTCGGTGCAGCGCGCGAATCCAGAAATGCAGCGCCGCACGCAGGAAGTGATCGATCGATGCTGGGCGCTTGGCGCAAACAATCCGGTGCTGTCTATTCACGACGTAGGCGCCGGCGGGCTGTCGAACGCTATGCCGGAGCTTGCCGATCAATCCAAGCGCGGCGCGCGTATCGCGCTGGCGGCCATTCCCGTCGAGGAGAGCGGCATGAGCCCGCTCGAGATCTGGTGCAACGAATCGCAAGAGCGTTACGCGCTGGCGATCGCACCCGACCGGCTGACGGCCTTCGATTGGCTAGCTCGCCGCGAGCGTTGCCCGTATGCAGTAATCGGGCGGATCGCAGAAGATGGCCAACTGGTGATCGAGCGTCGGGACGGCGCGCCCGCCGTGGACATGCCGATGAACGTGCTGCTAGGCAAACCACCTCGGATGCATCGCGATGTCCGTCATGTCGAGCGATCGCTTCCT
>JBDTQZ010000441.1:0-3098 GCA_039931935.1 Burkholderiaceae bacterium
TCGGACGCGTTGCCGCGAATACTACGCTCGCAGCCTGCTCCGCTGGTCTGGCCGTAAGTCACATGCTTTAGCGTGCGCGGTGTCATTCCGGCTTCCTGCAACAGCCCGCGCGCTACATAACTGCGTAACGAATCCTGAGCCGGAAAATAAGCACGGCGGCCCTTCAAGTCCGCCAGCGTTTTGAATGCAGGCGATCCCACCAGAACGTACTTCGTCGAACCTGCGGTGGAACCAATCAGCTCGTACCCGTAGACGAGAGCTGAAGCCGCCACGTGGGCCGGGCCGACGATGACGTCGTACTCACCGGTGCGCGTAGCGCGCATCGCATCGTGCATGTCGCGCATCGGAAGGACCACTACCCGTCCGCCCAGCGTTCGCTGCAAAGGTGTTCCGGCGACGGCCACCGTCAACAGGTCCGAGTTCTCGTCTGATGTATCGGCCACCACCATCACGCGAACCATCGACGGTGTGGGCAGTGGTGGCGCCGCAGCGGCGACGAAAGACATCGCCGCCGCGAACGCGCCTAGCAGTAACGTGATGGAGTTGCGCATAGCGTTGATCCTCCAAACAAATGGGTGCTCAAACCCTCGAATCTTGCGCTGCATTTTGATCGCCCGGCTCCCGCTGCGTCTATCTTTCTACCGCATTCGCGCGCTGCTTTTCGATCGATCAGCACGGCCCCGAGGCGCCACGGCAAACAGCCAATCGGGCGCGCCAGCAGCATCGACCGCCTGACCCCAGGGCAGCATGCAAAGCGCGAGCACCAGCTTTTCAAACTCGGGCTCGAAGCGATCGATGATCTGCTGCGGGTTTGCGCATAGCGCATGGTCCGTGATCAAACCGAACTGGACACCACCGTGGTAGGACAGGATCGACACGCCGATGCCGATGTCGCCCGACTGCGGCACCCAGAACATCATCCGTGTGACGCGCGCACGCGCCAGAAAAAGCGCCTGTTGTGGACCTGGCACGTTGGTCATCACGGCGCTGGCTTTGCGCGCCAGAAAATCCAGCGCCTGCGTCTGCACGATGCGCGGTGCAAAGCCAGCGGCGCCCAGCAGCGCCATCGATACGACCGCCGTGTATCCGGTTTTTAGCGCTCCCATGCGCCGCTGCACCTCGAACACACGCGCGATCGGATTTTCGACACCTATCGGCAGCAACAAGGGCACCAGGCCGAACTTGTTGCCAAGCTCCTTCCATCGACGTGGGTCGCGCAGGTTTACAGGCACCATTGCGCGCAATTCGCAGCCGTCAACCTGTTCACCGCGCGCCATCAGGTATGAACGAATCGCACCGGCGACGCAGGCAAGCAGCACGTCGTTGACCGAACAACCGAGCGCCTTGCCGATCGCTTTGACGTCGTCTACCGCAATGGGCTCGTTCCACGCAACGACCTTCACACCGGCGGGCTTGCCTTTGAGGCTCGTGGCATTGTCGTTAGGCATCAATGCGATTGCCGCCAGGTCTCTTGCAACTCGGGCGGCCATGCTCGCGTATCCGGCGGCGGCATCGAAAAAGGCTCCCTTGGTATCGAGCATCGCGCCATAGCCGCGCAGCACCTTGGTTGCCACGTCACCGGTTGTCCCGATCGCCTTGACAGCTGCCGACGTCAGTGGCCGCAGCCGCGCGTCCCAGCCTCCGTTGACGCGGCCGCGATCACGGCTGGAGTTGGAGCCGGATTGATCATCGCTCTGATCCGTAGTCAGTGCCAACAGCACGCCGATCAACGCGATGCCATCGGCAATGCAGTGATGAATTCGCACGACCAGCGCCTGGCCACCGGAATAATTCGTGATCAATTGCATCTGCCAGAGCGGCTTGGATGTGTCGAGCGGCTGCGACGCAAGCTCGCCGACAAACTTTTTCAAATCCGAAACCGTGCCTCGTCCCGGCAGTTTCGTGCGATGCAGATGGTCGTTCAGATCAAAGTCGGCGACCTCGTCCCAGTAGCAGCCCGTTACATCGCGAATGACACGGCTGCGAAACCGCCGATGCGTAACGAGCCGCTCCCTCAGCAGATCACTCAACCGCGCGAAGTCGAGCTTGCCGTCGAACTCGTAGACCCCGACGATCATCATCAGGTTCTTGTCGGAATCCATCCGCAGCCAGGCGGTGTCAACCGCAGACATCCGTTCACGCATCAGCTCTAAACCCCCGCCCTGCTGGACGAACTCGCGGCTGCATAATAGTCGCGCATTCGCATAAACCAAGAGGAGACCCATGAGCGATTTGAAAACTCAATTTGAAACCGCGGTGGCTGATTCGAAGAATCTGTCCGAGCGCCCGGACAACCAGACGATGCTGAAGATGTACGGCTTGTACAAGCAAGCAACCAGCGGCGATGCAAACGGTTCGCGGCCGGGGTTCACCGACATGGTCGGTCGTGCCAAGTGGGATGCCTGGCACGAGGTCAAGGGAACATCGGCCGATGACGCGATGAAGCAGTACGTATCACTGATCGAGGATCTGAAGGACTAGCGTCCGCGCGCGTGAAGCCGTTGAGCGATGTCCGGCAAAGTCATTCGGTTTTACTTCGACTACATCTCGCCCAACGCATACCTGGCGTGGACGCAGCTGCAGCCGTTGGCTGAACGAAACGGTTGCCGGCTCGAGCCGGTGCCTGTCCTGTTCGCCGGCTTGCTGGAGGCGCACCGGCAACTCGGGCCTGCCGAAGTGCGGCCGAAGATGCAGTGGATGTGGAAGAATGTTGTGCGCAAGGCGGCCCTTATCGCCGTACCGCTGAATGCACCCGCCTTTCATCCGTTCAACCCTCTGCTAGCGCTTCGAGTTTCGTCGTTGCCGTTGCTGGCAGATCAAAAGCTGAAATTGATCGACGCGTTGTTCGATGCAGTGTGGGTACGCGCAATGCACATCGCCGAGCC
Source organism: Burkholderiaceae bacterium (assembly GCA_039931935.1). Classification (GTDB taxonomy): domain Bacteria; phylum Pseudomonadota; class Gammaproteobacteria; order Burkholderiales; family Burkholderiaceae_F; genus JACCZX01. The sequence continues at coordinate 2,886 of JBDTQZ010000441.1, forward strand.
TACGGTGGTTGAGAAAGTCTCTACTGAAGCAGGACTCGACGGCGCTGCACTGATTGCGCTGGCGTCGCAGTCCGATTGCAAAGCCCAGTTGCGAAAGCAAACAGATCAGGCGATTGTCGATGGCGTCTTTGGCGTGCCGACGATGACGGTCGGCACCGAGCTCTTCTGGGGCCATGACGACCTGCCGTTCCTGCAGCGCTTCCTCGACGGCGC
>JBDTQZ010000442.1:0-3097 GCA_039931935.1 Burkholderiaceae bacterium
CCCGCCGCCTGATATTGAGTACGCAGCTCGTCCTCGATCTGCTTGATCATCTTCGAAAGCTCGGCGCTGTTGGCGAAGTGATCCTCGAGCTGGTTCTCTTCGACATACTTTTTCCACGAAGGCGTTGCGCGCAATTTGGCAAATAGATCTTCCCAGTACGCAACGACCTCAGTGGACACCCCGGGAGGCGCGACCACCGCTCGGATCTGCGGCGTCGCCTTCACGTCGTAGCCGGCTTCCTTCAGTGTGGGGACGCCGGGATAGCCCGGCAGTGGACGCTCGCTCAACTGCGCCAGGACACGCATCTTTCCCGCGCGCACCTGCTCACCGGCTTCCTGCGGCTCGATGACCATGATGTCCACATGCCCGCCGAGCAAAGCAGCCAGGCGTTCACCGCCTCCAGGAAACGAGACAAATGCCCAGCGGGCGCCGGTGTGGGCCTGCAAGGTCTGCCGGATGATGTTGTCACGCGACGTGACCGAACCGCCGGACTGTTTCAATTGTCCCGGCTGCGCCTTCGCCGCCTCGATGAACTCACGCAAGGTCTTGTACGGTGAGTCGGCGCGTACTGCGAATACCGCCGGGTCGAGCAGCAGGCCGGCGACCGGTTTCAGGTCATGCAAGGTCACCTTTGCTTCGCTTGAGGTCAATGGGCCTGCGATCCACACGCTGGTCACGAGACCGATCGTGTGCGGGTCATCCTTGCGTTCGGCGATCGCCGCCGCGGCCACTGCACCGTTGCCGCCCGATCTGTTCAGCACCTGCATGCGAACCGGCAAGAGCTTTTCCTTCTCCATCATCGTTGCGATTGCGCGTGCGAGCAGATCGCTGCCACCCCCGGGCCCGGTATGCACGATCACGTCGACCGTCTTGGTGGGCTTCCATTGAGCGTGCGCATACCCGCTAACGCATAGCAAAGACAGCAAGGCCGCCGAGACGGCGGCGGTGCGGTTCATTCGAGCGTAGGTCATAAGTAATCTCCTTTTGTTGATTCACGAAGCCTTTTGATCGAGCACCTGCAAACGCATCGCATTGAACTTCTTGAATAGCGGCACAATCAGCAGCACGGCAGCGACCAGCAACAGCCCTGCCGGAATTGGCCTGAACAATATCGAGATATCACCCTGCGACATCATCAGCGACTGGCGCAGAGCCCGTTCCATCGCGTCACCGAGCACGAGGCCCAGCACCAGCGGCGCGGCCGGAAAGTGCAGCTTGCGCATCGCATAGCCGAGCAGACCGAAGACCGCGAGCAGACCGAGGTTGAACATGCTTGAAGAGTCGCTGTACACGCCGACGAGCGCCATTCCCAGTATCAGTGGATACATCGCGTAAGCGGGAATTTTCAGCAACTGCGCGAATACCGCCACCAGCGGCAGATTCAGGATCAGCAACATTACATTGCCGATATACATGCTCGCGACCAGTCCCCAAAAAAGCGCAGGCGTTTCCGAGATGAACAGCGGACCGGGCTTGAAACCCCACAGTACGAGCGCAGCGAGCAATATCGCCGTGGTGCCGCTGCCGGGGATTCCGAGCGTAAGCAGCGGAACCAGTGAGCCCGCCGTTTCGGCGTTGTTTGCGCCCTCGGGTGCCGCGACGCCTTCGATTGCGCCGGTACCAAACTTTTCCGGATGCCTGGACACTGCCTTCTCGATTCCGTAGCTGAGGAACGAGGCGATGGTGGAGCCAGCACCCGGAAGAATCCCAACGATGAAGCCGACCAATGAGCCGTTGACGAACGCGAAACGGCAGTCCTTCATGTCTTGCCAGGTCGGCAGCAGATTCTTCAAACCCTTGGGCACCGGCAGCATGCCGGCAGGCTCCTGTGGCTCCATGTTGGCCAGGACTTCTCCGATCGCGAAGATCCCGATGGCAACGACGATGAAATCGATGCCTCCGAGCAGCGCGGTCTGACCGAAGGTGAAGCGCGAAGTCGCGCTAAACAGATCGGTGCCCATCGTCGCGATCCACAAACCAAGCAACATCGCCAACAGCCCTTTGGTCAGCGATTCACCCGACAGCAGAACGACCATCGCAAGGCCGAGCACCATCAGCGCAAAATACTCTGGCGCACTGAACGCCAGCGAGAGTTGCGCGAGCGGTGGCGCTACCAACATCAGTCCGACAACACCAAGCGTGCCGGCGATGAACGACGCGATCGCGCTTATCCCGAGCGCAGCACCCGCGCGACCCTTGCGCGCCATTTGATAGCCGTCAAAGCACGTGACGACCGAAGACGACTCGCCTGGCACATTGAGAAGGATCGATGTGGTCGAGCCCCCGTACTTCGCCCCGTAGTAGATGCCGGCCAACATGATCATTGCGCCGGTAGGCTCGAGCCTCATCGTCAATGGCAACAGCATCGCGATCGTTGCCGGCGGCCCAAGCCCAGGAAGCACACCGATCACTGTGCCCAGCAGTACGCCGACGAGGCACATCGCGAGGTTGGTGCCGGCCAGCGCAACATCAAAGCCTTGCAACAGCCCGCTGAGGGTATCCATGCCGCGTTGCTAGAACAAAAATCCTGCAGGCAACGCCACGCCGAGCGCAAGCGAAAACAGCGCGTAAAAGGACAACGCACCGCCGACGGCGAGCCCGATTGCAACGCGCTGCGATTTGCGGAACAGCACCGCGATGATGAACCACGTCATCAACGCGAAAGAAACGACGAACCCGAGGAAATTCAGCAAAGCGATGCACGCGACTAATGCGGCCCAGCACGTCAGCACACGGCGCAATTCACTCCAATTGACATGCCTCTGCGGCGCAGCAGGATCGGACTTCAACACCGCGCCGGCCACCAACAGCAATGACAGAACGATCATTGCGCCGCCGTACCACAGAGGAAAGAAGCCCGGACCGGGACCCTCGGCGCTCAGGTATTCCCAGCTCCATGCTTCTCTGACGATGTAGGTACCGAGGACAACCAGCACCCAGCCTGACCAAAAGTCGCCCTTTCGGATGAACGCGCTCATTCCGAATCTCGAGTGCACCTACCTCCGTCGCACGATCAACGTTGGTAGCGCCCGAGCGGCACCAGCTCGGCGATCGTGCCGCCTGGCGCGCGAAACTTGACCGGAATCACACCTGGATC
>JBDTQZ010000443.1:0-3097 GCA_039931935.1 Burkholderiaceae bacterium
CGCCGAATGACCTTTCGTCCACTCGTATTCGCCGGTGCCGGCAAAGAGGTTCCGATCCGTCGGTACGGCTATGGTGCGGCGCGCACTGCGATTGAATCCGGTCGCGCCAACGCCATCCCCGAAACCATCCCCGTCAACGTCTGCGCCGTTCGTGGAGAATGGGATCAGATTCCCCGCTGCATCAAAGGTGCGGCTGCCGCCTCCAAAGAACACACGGCCCTGCGGCGCAAAGCTGGAGAAGAACGGCCGCTGAGTGGTAAAAATGTCATTGGGGTCGCCCGTGAGAAGGCCGCGATCAACTTGGTCCACGTTCGCAAAGTCGCGGTCCCGCGAGTACACGGCGCCCTGTTTGCTAAAGCCGACGTGACCCATCACGAAGCCCCGCTGCCCGCTCGTACCGAACGTCAACGACGCCGAACGCTGGTCATCGTCGCCCTTGAAGCTCTTGCCGTATTGGGCGTCGACGGCGAGTCCGCTGAAGTCCCGCTTAAGGATGATGTTGACCACGCCGGCGACGGCGTCCGAGCCGTAGAGGGCCGACTGGCCGCCCGTCAGAATATCGATCCGATCGATGAACTGCGTCGGAATCGTGTTCAGGTCCACCGCAAATGCCGTGGGGACTCCGGAGACGTACCGCCGGCCATTGACCAGCACCAGTGTTCGATCGTCACCGAGATTGCGCAGGTTGACGGTAGAGACCCCTGAACCGCTGACCAGGAAGTTCGAATTGGAACGCGTTAGGGTCGGAGTGCCGACCGTAGGATTCTGTGTAAGGATGTTCTGGATATTGACTACGCCGGACTGCTCGATCGCCTTGGAATTGATCTGCTGCATCGGCGATGCCGATTCGGCGCCTTCCGAAACGATGCGTGTACCTGTGACGACCGCACGCTCGAGTTCGGTCGTTGCTTGCGCGTTCGCGGAGCCCGTCATTACAGCCATGGCGACGGTTCCGCTAAACGCGAGCGCAATGCCACGTGCTACTGGATTGAGTTCAAACATTCACTTATCCCCCGACAAGTTATCAAGTACTTCGAACATCCGAATGGCGTGCAGCCGGCCCGCAAGAGGAAGTCAAACGCTATTCAGTTCGAGAGCATCGGGCATTGTGTGTGTGCCCGTCAACGCTAGGTAACTAACTCGTGACACAGTGGCCGACGCTTGTTGCTTTTCAGTGACACCGGTCCGCGAACGAAGACATGGTTGGGATCTTCGCGATCGCCTTAACGCTTGTGCATTGCAGAATTGCGGCCCTGCGGCGCGGAGAAGAGCCGCCAAACGCTGAGCCACCTCCAGACCACGCAGCCGCGCTGCTGCAATGCGATAGGGTGGTTTCGATACACTTTGCTTGCCGACGCAATCAATTAGTTAGTCGCGGAACCGCAGAAAGAAGAGTTGCGGTGTAAGGGTGCTCGGGACGCTGCAGAACGTCCTCGGCAGGACCGGCTTCCACGACGCGCCCGTCCTTCATCACGGCGATGTCGTGCGCGAGGTATTCAACCACGCCGAAGTTATGCGTGATGAAGAGGTAGGCAACGCCCAGTTCGTCCTGCAACTGCTTCAGCAGGTTCAGGATCTGCGCCTGCACCGATACGTCCAGCGCAGAAGTCGGTTCATCGCAGACAATCAACCGCGGATCGACCGCCAGTGCGCGCGCAATGGCCAGTCGCTGGCGCTGGCCGCCGGAAAACTCGTGTGGATAACGATCGACCGCATCGGCGCGCAAGCCGACCTTTTCCAGCAGGCCCGCGACTTCAGCGCGTCGCTGCGCGGCATCGACCGTCGGTCGCAGTGCGACGATGCCTTCCTCCAGGATTTCCGAGACGCGCATGCGCGGATTCAACGATGAAAAGGGGTCCTGAAAGATGATCTGCATCTTGCGGCGTGCCTGATGCAACGCTTCGCCGTCGAGGCGATCGAGTGGCTCGCCGTCAAGCCTCGCCTCGCCTTCGATGCGCGCAGTGTCGCGCAGCAGCTGCAGCAACGCCTTACCGGTCGTGGTCTTGCCGCATCCCGATTCGCCGACCAGCGCCAACGTGCGGCCGGCTGCGAGTTCGAACGAGATGCCGTCGACAGCCTTGACGTAGCCGATGGTGCGCTTCAAAAGTCCGTGGCGAATTGGGAAGTACACGCGGTAGTCGCGAACCTGTAATAGGGGCACGGCTGACGGCACGGACCGATCGGTACGCGCGTCCGGCTGATCGACCGATACTGCAAAGGGGGCGTTCGTCTGTGTAAGACGAGCGTCGGGCGTCACGCCGCTCTTATATAGAACACACCGAACCTGATGGTCCGCTATCGGTTCAAACAGCGGCGGCGGCGCGGCCACACACTCCGCATGTGCCCATGGGCAACGATCGGCGAAGCGGCAGCCGGTGAACAGCTGATTGAGCGGCGGTACCTTGCCCGGAATCGCGGCCAACCGTGCACCGCGTTTTTCGGTGCTCGGAAGCGCAGCGAGCAGTAGTTGCGCGTACGGATGCAGCGGCCGCGCGAAAAATTCCTGAGTTTCCGCGACCTCGACGATCTGACCCGCGTACATCAGCGCGATCCGATGCGCGACTTCGCTGACGATGCCCAGATCGTGAGTGATCAGCAGCATCGCCATGCCCTGCGCCTTCTGCAGTTCGACCAGCAGCTCGAGAATCTGCTTCTGGATGGTGACGTCGAGCGCGGTCGTCGGTTCATCAGCGATCAGCACGTCGGGCTCGGCCGCGAGTGCGATGGCGATCATCACGCGCTGTTTCTGTCCGCCGGAGAGCTCGAACGGATAACTGTCGATGCGCCGATGAGCTTCCGGCAGGCCGACACGCTGCAGCCATTGCAGTGCCTTCGCGCGCGACGCGGCGCCCTTCAAAGCAGTATGGCGCTCGATCACTTCGACGATTTGCGCGCCGACGCGCAGTACCGGGTTCAAGCTCGTCGCCGGCTCTTGAAAGACAATGCTGATGCGGCGGCCGCGCACGTCGCGCATGCGCGCTTCGGGCAATGCCGTCACATCGGTGCCGCCGAGGTTGACGTGGCCCGCGTCGACGCGGCCATTGTCGGGCAATAGTCGCAGAATCGAAAGCGCGGTCATCGATTTGCCGCAACCCGA
>JBDTQZ010000444.1:0-3087 GCA_039931935.1 Burkholderiaceae bacterium
CACGCCATATTGCATAAAGCGGATCGGACGACGGCACCACCGCGCCTTCCCGCAAATCGCGCATGAACTCACGATCGTTTTCTATTGCCAATATGAGCCGCACTGATTGTTCAGGGCGGGCACCTGCGCGAATCATGCGCAACACCTGCAGAGCGCCGCGATCGCTACGCCGCTCCAGATAGGTCGCGTATCTGGGCAGCTCGACCTGCGATAGCTGCGACGAAAAGTAGTACTCGGCGGCCCGCGCGTAAGCCTGTCGGTCTCCCGACTGGAAGACGAAGTAGACGAGCGCGTTGACAAGAATCAATGCCAGCGTGACCAGAGGCAGCGATTTAGGCGTGAAGCGCGTCTGATAGGGAATCAGCAGCATGTCTCTGTCAGCGTGGACCGCGAGCCGCTTCGGGCGGCACGTGAAGATACAATCCGGCAGTCTATCCGCGGCCGATTCGCGCTGGTTTGGTAAATAACCCCGGGCGTCGCGGCAAATGCAGCGGTTATCGGGAATGAGGAGCCGTTTTGCCCCCCGTGGTAGTTGATTCGCGTCCTGTCGCGGCGCTAGTGCTGGCCGACGGAACGATCTTTCGCGGCCGATCGATCGGCGCCGCCGGCGAGGTGCTCGGCGAGGTCGTTTTCAATACAGCCATGACTGGCTATCAGGAGATATTGACCGATCCGTCGTATGCCGGGCAGATCGTCACGCTTACGTATCCGCATGTTGGCAACACCGGCGTGAATGACGAAGACGTCGAGTCAGTTCGAGTACAGGCTGCCGGATTGGTCATTCGTGATCTGCCGCCACGGGCGTCGAATTTCCGCGCGCAGGGCGACCTGGCGAGTTATTTGAAGCAGCAAGGCGTTGTCGGTATCGCGGATATCGACACGCGCAAGCTGACACGGCGCTTGCGCGAAGGCGGTGCCCAAGCGGGCTGCATCGTCGCCGCGGACGTGACTGGCGGCTTGGCGGAAACGGCCGTCGAGCGGGCGCTGCAGCGCGCGCGCTCGTATCCGGGCATGGCAGGCCAGGACTTGGCGAAAGTGGTCAGCGTCAAGCGTTCGTACCAGTGGGACGAGGGGAGCTGGCAACTGATGCGCGCCGACGGTACGCCGGGGTTCGTAGCGCGGGATACGGATCGCTTCCATGTCGTCGCTTACGACTACGGGGTCAAACAGAACATTCTGCGTTTAATGGCCGATCGCGGTTGTCACATCTCCATCGTTCCAGCCCAAACGAGTGCGAATGATGTGCTCGAGCTGCAGCCCGACGGTGTATTTCTCGCCAACGGGCCAGGCGATCCGGAGCCGTGCGTCTATGGGGTCGCGGCGACGCGTGAATTCATCGCGCGCAAGATTCCGACATTCGGAATCTGCCTCGGGCATCAGATACTCGGGCTGGCAGTCGGCGCTCGCACGCTGAAGATGAAGTTTGGACATCACGGCGCAAATCATCCGGTGATCGACCTCGCGACGCGCAAGGTTTACATCACGAGTCAGAACCACGGGTTTGCTGTCGATGAAAAGACGCTGCCGGCAAACACGCGCATTACGCATGTGTCGCTGTTCGACGGATCGCTGCAGGGCTTTGAGCTCACCGACGCGCCGGCGTTCTGCTTTCAGGGGCACCCTGAAGCGAGCCCGGGGCCCCATGACATTGGCGACCTGTTCGACCGGTTCATCGAGCTGATGACGACGCGCCGGCAGCAGCTAGGCGTGGTTGAAAGCGTTTCGGCATGACCGTCAGCACTGTCAAGAGCACATTGGGCGAAGCGCTGGACGCTTTGCAGGCGCTGATCAGCAACGACACAGTGCTGCAACGTATTGCGGCTGCGGGACTTCTATTGGCCGACACGTTTTCCGCCGGTGGTCGCGCCTACTCGTGCGGCAACGGCGGTTCGATGTGCGACGCGATGCATTTCGCCGAGGAGCTAACCGGCCGCTTTCGCGATAACCGGCCGGGCTATGCAGCGCTGGCGATTAGCGACGCCAGCCACCTGTCGTGTGTCGGCAACGACTACGGATATGAGCAGGTTTTCGCTCGTTTCATCGAGGCGCACGGGCGCGCGGGCGATGTGTTGCTCGCAATTTCGACCAGCGGTACCAGCAAGAATGTGCTTGCCGCGGTCCACGCCGCGCGTCAACGCGGAATGAAAGTGATCGGCTTGACGGGCCGGCAGGGCACGCAGCTCGCGGAGTCCGCGGATATTGCGATCGTCACCGCTGCCGGCAAGTATGCGGATCGCGTGCAGGAACTACACATCAAGGTCATTCACATTCTGATCGAGCTGGTCGAGCGCAAGCTCGCGCCGCAGAACTACGCGTAATGCCGAAGCGCGCAGATCTCCATAGCGTTCTGATCATCGGCGCGGGCCCGATCGTCATCGGCCAGGCGTGTGAGTTCGATTATTCCGGTGCACAGGCGTGCAAGGCGCTGAAGGACGAGGGTTACAAGGTCATTCTCGTCAACAGCAATCCGGCGACGATCATGACGGACCCGGAAACCGCCGACGTTACGTACATCGAGCCGATTACTTGGCAAGTTGTCGAACGCATCATCGCCAAGGAAAAGCCGGACGCGATTCTGCCGACGATGGGCGGCCAGACCGCGCTCAACTGCGCGATGGACTTGTACAACAACGGCGTTTTGAACAAGTACGGCGTCGAGCTAATCGGCGCCTCGCCGGACGCCATCGCAAAGGCCGAAGACCGGCTGAAGTTCAAGGATGCGATGACGCGCATCGGACTTTCGTCGGCTCGATCAAGTATCGCCAAATCGCTGCCCGAGGCACTCACCGTGCAAGAGACCCTCGGTTTTCCGGCCGTGGTCCGCCCCAGCTTCACCCTCGGCGGAACCGGTGGCGGCATCGCGTACAACATGGAGGAATTCGTAGCGATCTGCCAGCGCGGTCTCGATCTATCACCTACGCACGAGCTGCTGATTGAAGAATCGCTGATAGGCTGGAAAGAGTTCGAGATGGAGGTCGTGCGCGACAAGGCCGACAACTGCATCATCGTGTGCTCGATCGAGAATTTGGATCCGATGGGCGTGCACACGGGCGATTCGATCACAGTCGCGCCGGCGCTGACGCTCAC
>JBDTQZ010000445.1:0-3082 GCA_039931935.1 Burkholderiaceae bacterium
AGTCCATCGCGCATCGTCTTGTCGAGGTCGTCCGGCGAAATGACACCATCGGCGACCAGCCGCATCGCTTCCGTCAGCAGCGCACCTTGCAGCCGGTTCAATACAAATCCTTCGATCTCGCGTCGTACAAGCACCGGCACCTGGCCAAGCGCTTGCATCGTTGCACGCGCGCGTTCGAGCGTGGCTTCGCTCGTCCAAGGCGCGCCACACAACTCAACAACAGGCACCAGATGCGGCGGATTGACCGGATGCGCGACTAGGCAGCGTGCGCGCCCGGCAAGATCCGCAGTGAACTGCGAGGCAACGATCGCTGACGTGCTGCTAGCGAGTATTGCATCAGGCGGCGCGAGCCGGTCGAGCTCGGCGAAAGCGGTTCGCTTGAGTTCAACTTCCTCCGGCAGGTTTTCCTGCACCCAGGAGGCATCGGTCAACGCCTGGCTAAGTCTTGTGCAAGGTGCGATGCGCTCGAGTGCGGCGCTAGCGTCCGTCAGCAACCCTGCCTGTTCCTGGTCTGCCAGCGATTGCGCGATCACCTGGCGCGCCGTCGAAAGCTGTACGGGCACGGCATCAAACAACCGCACTTGCCAGCCCGCGCGCGCAAATACCACTGCCCACGCACGTCCGATCAGTCCGGCACCGACAATCGCGACACTTTTTGTCTCTACATCCACAACACCTGCCTCCGTAGTTCGAAATTCTCGCGCAGCGCTGCTGCCGGTCCTTGATGCACAACGCTACCGCGCTCCAGCACATACGCGCGATCCGCTAACGCGAGCACAAGGTCGAGATTGTGTTCGACGATCACGATCGCGAGTTCGGCGCGCAATCGATCGAACGCCGTAAAGAGTTCTTCGATCACCGTCGGCGCCAGACCTTCGAACGGCTCATCGAGCAACAACACCCGCACATGACCCGCCAACGCGCGCGCGACCGCGACCATCTGTTGCTCGCCGCCCGATAGAAAGTCTGCCGGTGTGTCGAGCCGCGCCGCGAGCTTCGGAAAAAACTCGATGATTTTGTCGTCGGACCACGCGACGCCGGGTCCGCCGTTTTTGCTCAGTCGCCTGAGTCGCGCGAGCTCCAGGTTGTCGCGCACACTCATTCCCGCAAACAGCGCCCTGCCCTGTGGCACGTAACCGACTCCCAAACGCGCGATCTGCCACGCTGGAAGTCCCACCAGTGGCAGATCGCCGAGCGCAATCGTGCCGTTCGCAGGCGGCACCGTGCCGATAATGGTTTTCAGCAACGTCGACTTGCCGGCGCCATTGCGGCCGAGCAGAGCAACGATCTCGTGCTCGTGCACCGTCAGCCCGACACTCCTGATGATGTGACTCTTGCCATAAAAGGCGTCGACCGCGTCAAGCGTAAGCAATGCCGGCGCTGCCGCCCGCTCGGCACTGCCGCGAGCCGTCGCGGCGAGCGCGGCGGTACCAGATCCGATATAGATCTCGCGCACCGCCTGGCTCGAACGCGCATCGGCAGCATTGCCTTCAAACAGAACCTTGCCATCGTTCATAACCGTCACGCGATCGGCCAATGCGAACACGCGATCGATGTCGTGTTCGACCAGGAGCACTGGTAGATCCAACGAGATGCGCTTAACGAGCTGCGCAACGCGCTCGCGCTCGGCCGCCGCAAGCCCGGCCAGCGGTTCGTCAAGCAGCAACACGCGCGGCGCGCACGCCAACGCCAAGCCCATGTCCAGCAAGCGCTGTCCGCCATAGGAGAGCTCACCCGCCTCGGCGCGTTCGATCCCGCTCAGGCCAAGAAAGCGAATCAGTTGCGCGGTTTCCTGCATCACCAGTTCGACCGCGGTCGTTTGCTTCCAGGCGTTGAAGCGACCATGCGCTCGCGCCTGGACCGCGAGGCGCAGATTCTCGTGCACCGTCAGTGCTGGAAAAAGATTGGTGATCTGAAACGAACGGGCGACGCCAGCGGCAACGATCCGATGCGGAGCCGAACGTGTGATGTCCGCGCCGGCCAGCACCACGCGACCGCGATCAGGCGACACGAGGCCGGAAATCAGATTGAAAAGCGTCGTCTTGCCAGCACCGTTTGGACCAATCAATGCATGCAACGAGCGTGCGCCGACCGCGATGCTGGCATCCTGCACCGCGCGAATACCGCCGAACGATTTGGCAAGGCCTTCGGCCGCGAGCACCGTGCCGGTGTCAGTTGCATGCGCGCGCACGAACCCAGGCAGTTCAACGCCGTGTTCGATCGCGCGGCCCGCCATTGCCGCAGCCTCGATCTGCCGTTTGCGCAGTGGTGCGGTCAATCGCTCCCATACGCCGACCAGCCCGCTTGGAGAAAACACGATGAAGCCGACGAACAGTAGTCCGAAGAACCACAGCCACTGTGCGGTCCAGATCGACAGGTACTCGCGGAACAGAATGTAGAAAAGCGCGCCGAGCGCTGGGCCGAGCAAGCTACGCATTCCGCCGATGATGACCATCGCCAGCAGCTCGCCGGAGAATGACACCGCGGTCGGATCAGCTGAGGCAAAGCGATGATGAAAGGCGAACAGCACGCCCGCGAAGCCGGTCAGTACGCTGGACAGCACGAAAGCGGCCAGCTTGTAGCGAGCGGTCGGATAGCCGATGAATTGCGCGCGTTGCTCGTTCTCGCGAATCGCATTCAACACGCTACCGATCGGCGAGGCGTGGAAGCGCGACAGACCGTACACCGTCGCCAGCCCAATCGAGGCAACCAGCGCGTAGTACACCCAGCGGTTTTCAAGATCGGCGCCCAGCCAGTGGGCGCGCCCCAAGCCGCCAAGTCCGTTTTCGCCGCCGGTAAACGCTGTCCACCGAAATGCAACCGAGTACACCAGTGCGGACAAGGCCAAGGTCAGCAACGAGAAGTACACGCCGCGCCGGCGCAGCACCAGAAATCCGATTGCCGCCGAAGACAGCGCCAGGAAGACGAGGGCAAACAGCGTCGGCCACAGCATCGAGCCGCGAAACCAGTGCAGCTGTGCCAGCGCGGCTGCATATGCACCAAGCCCAAACCACGCACCATGACCGAATGACACCAGTCCCGTCTGGCCGACCAGGATATTGAGTGCCATGCAAGCGATTGC
>JBDTQZ010000446.1:0-3080 GCA_039931935.1 Burkholderiaceae bacterium
ATGCGCCCGTAAACGGAATCGCTGATCTCCGGGACGAAATCGATTCGCTTCAGACGGACATCGACGATCTCGACACCCAGGCCTTTAACACTCTCCTGCACGGCGATTCGAATCTCGTTCATCGCCTGATCGCGCTGGCGCGACGTGATCTCGTTGACCGTGCGCTTGTTGACAGCCTGGTTCAGCGCGTCGCGCATCAGTGTCGAAATGCGCTCTTCGGCCGAACGCTCGCCACCCGGAAAGCTAACGCGAAACGCGCGGGGCTCGCTGATCCTCCACCGCACGAACGAGTCGATCAACAGGTTTTTCTTTTCCGAGGTTTGTACGCGATCAGCCTGCGGCGTATCGATCGTGAGGATGCGGCTGTCCTGATATTCGACGTTCTGCAGCAATGGAAGTTTGAAATAAAGACCGGGCTTGGTGACCACACGAACGATCTCACCCAGCTGAAACACGATCGCGAACTGACGCTGATCGACAATAAACGTGCTGGCACGCACGGCCACTGCTACCAGCACCAGCGCGATCACAACGGCAACGATTTTGTTCATCGGCTTCTCGTCTCCCCTACCGCGCGTCGCGATCGCGCGTGCGCAGATTTTCGCGGCCGCGCGACTCCGGCACCGGAGTGGGCTCCGGAGACACCGGCGCCGGGCGCGCGACTGCGGAGTCCTGCAGAGCCTGTTGCATCAGCTTATCGAACGGCAGATACAGCAGCGGACTGCTGTTGCGCACATCGACCATGACCTTGCTCGTGTTCGAGAACACCTGCTGCATCGTATCGATGTACAGCCGATCACGCGTTACTTCAGGTGCCTTGTTGTACTCAACCAGAACCTGCTGGAAGCGCGACGCGTCACCCTGAGCAGTTTGAATCACGCGTGAGCGATAACCGTCGGCTTCCTGCAGCAGCCGCGATGATAGGCCGCGTGCTTTCGGAATGACGTCGTTGGCGTAAGCCTGACCCAGATTGATTTCGCGCTCACGATCCTGGCCCGCCTTGACCGCATCGTCGAACGCAGCTTGCACCTGCTCGGGCGGCTGCGCGTTCTGGATCGCGACTGCCTGCACCAAGATGCCGGTGCCGTAGCGGTCGAGCATGTCCTGCATCATCTTTCGCACTTCGACCGCGATCTCCTGCCGCGATTCGTACAGTACGGAGTCCATCGTCTTGCGGCCGACGACTTCGCGCATCGCCGATTCCGCCGACTGAATCACCGCCGCGGTCGGATTGCGGCTGTTAAACAAATAATCACGCGCCCCGGTGTCCTTGATGCGGTACTGCACTTCGAACTGGATATCGACGATGTTCTCGTCATCCGACAGCATCAGTGCTTCCTTCAATCGCTCGGGACGGCCGCGTGTCCCGACCTCGACCCGGCGCAGTGACGAGATATCGACCAGCTCGTTGTTTTGTATCGGCCACGGCAAGCGCCAGCGAAATCCCGGGGCGGTCGTCTGATCGGTGGCTTTGCCAAATGTCGTCACGACACCGACCTGCCCTTCAGGCACGATATAGAAGCCGCTGCCCAGCCAGATCAGGGCAATCACCGCAAGCACCGCCGCAAGGCCAAGACCCGCGCCCTTGCCGTCCGGGGTAAAGCCGCCAAAGCGGCCACCGTTACCACCTGTGCCGCCGCGCCGAGCGCCGCGCCGGCCGAACAAACCCGAAAGCCGGCGATTGAAGTCGCGCCAGAGCTCGTCCAGATCGGGCGGACCGTCGCCACTCGGGCGTTGCGGGCGCTGCGGTCTCAATTCTGGCTCACGACGTGGCTCTTCTTTGCCGTCATCGTTCGAGCCGTCGGAGCCACCGCTGCTGCCACCGCGGCCCCACTTGGGATCATTAAGCGACATCGAAGAGTCTGATGATGAGTGTCATATCGACCTGCGCAAACTTTGGACTACGCCGCCGCTGCGTTGGGCCGCGAAGCAATGTTTTCGTCTTGTTTTGCATTGGTGGGCGAGTCATCTCCGCCCGCCGAACGCTCGATGAATTCGACTATCGAATCGCGCAACAATTTCAGCCCCAGTCCCGATTGCGCGCTGACTGAAACGGCGACGATGTTATCACGCGAGTCGCGCTCGACCGCAGGCGCGCGGTCCACGACATCGATCTTGTTATAGACGACGATCGTAGGTACGTTGTCGGCGCCGATCTCTCGCAGCACGCGCTCTACCTCGGCCATCTGCTCGGCGCGCGCCGGCGATGCCGCATCGACGACATGCAAGAGTAAGTCGGCCTCCGCCGTTTCGTTCAGTGTCGACTTAAATGCCTCGATCAACTGGTGCGGCAAGCCACGGATAAAGCCGACCGTGTCTGAAATCACGGCTTCGGTTCCCGCATGACCGTTGAGTCCATTGCCGAGACGGCACTTGCGCGCGGTGGTATCAAGCGTGGCAAACAGCTGATCGGCTGCGTACACGCCTGCCTGCGTCAGCGCATTGAACAGCGTCGATTTGCCGGCATTTGTGTAACCCACCAGCGATATCGAGATGACGTCGTTGCGCGAGCGCGCTCGCCGGCGTGTGCGCCGTTGCTTTTCCGATTGCTTCAGCCGCTCACGCAGCCTTTTTACTCTGACTCCGATGAGTCGGCGATCGATCTCGATCTGTTTCTCGCCGGGGCCGCCGGTTTTTCCCAGCCCGCCGCGCTGGCGCTCCAAGTGCGACCAGCCGCGTACAAGGCGTGTGGAAAGATGCTGCAGCTGCGCCAGCTCGACTTGCAGCTTGCCTTCGCGGCTTTGCGCGCGCTGCGAGAAGATGTACAGGATGAGCGCGGTGCGATCGAGCACCCAAAGGCCGAGCGTCCGCTCCAGATTGCGCTGCTGCGCCGGCGATAACGCAACGTCAAAGATCACGAGGCCCGCGTTTGCCGCGGCAGCCTCGGTCTTCAGCTCTTCGACCTTGCCGGCACCTATGAAATAGGACGGATCAGGACGATCGCGCCGCACGCTTAGTAATGCCGCCGGCTCGATATCGGCGGAGACGACGAGCTGCTTTAGCTCCTCGATCGCATCCGGATCGTCGCACCGCCCGACGGCGACGCTAACCAGCAGCGCGCGCGTGGAAAGCTGCGCACG
>JBDTQZ010000447.1:0-3076 GCA_039931935.1 Burkholderiaceae bacterium
CGCGAATCGGGTTCAGCGCCACATCGAACGCTTCCTCGGTGATCGAGAACTCGGTGATGCGCACCGGCACCACGCGGCTCGCGCTCCAGATGAACAGCACCAGCGGCGCTTCGGGCGGCAGGATTTCGAGCGTGCCCGACTGCGACAACGCATTCAGCGCCAGCAATTCACTGGTGCTCGGGTTCACCAGGCTTTCTAGCGCAGCAAGCTGCGGCGCGATGCCGAAAGCGACGGCGTTCGCGTTCTGCCCGGGTTGCTCCAGCGAATCGGTCGCGTCGATCTCGGCTTCGAGCTTGATTGACTCGATGGATGGGCCTTTCAGGCGGAAGGGCTGTGCGCGTTCAGCACCGCTGTCGCCGCCCACGCCCTGCACCTGGTAGCTGCGCGTGAGGGTGTCGGGGTTGTATTGCAGCGCGATGGTGCGTTTGACGGCACCGCTGGCAGCGTCGAGTATCACGAGGCCGCCTTTGATGAGCTTGGGGGAAGATGTCAGGCTCATCGCGTGTTCAACTCTTCTGCTGGTCCCAAATAACCGCTTCGTTCTTCGATATCCAACTGGGCGCTTCCCGCCGCTGGATGAGCTCACCTAAGTATGTAGGGGTAATGAGGAAATAACTGGTGAAGGTTTCCGACGTCGAGGTGCGCCCATATACAGTGTTGATTCTCTGATTTTTGACGTCGAGCTGCGCCGTCCAGACATCGTATCTTTCCGCTGTGCTGATATCGATCATGGAAAGGATCGGGTCGGCGCCTTCCCAACGAACATATAAAACGCGTTTGTTTTTCGCGTCGAGATAAGTCTTGAAGGACGTAAATCCAATCAAGTCCCACAGGGAATATGGGCCTTTGATGCGTCCCGGGTTGTAGTCAGGTTTATAGATTCGTTCATCACTGACGAAAGTGGTGCGGTCAGCTCCCAGGGGTTTTTTGGGCGCGTCGTAATATTCCGGCGGACCCAAGACTTCCTTGATGCTTGAAGTCTCTTTCCCTAAAGCTTCCTCCTTGGTATCGCCATGGTGATACGTGACCATGACGAATCGGTTGATGTCGGACTGTTCCTTGAATACCCCTGCGGTGATGCTTGGCGCCCTTGGCGCGTCGAAATGGAATCGAACGACGACCCACTGGCCACGGGCCACGAGCCGGTCCACCTCAGGCTCGATCTTCTTGAATCCGTCCTCCGCTTTGGCTTGCTCAGCATTCTGGAGGTATGCGACTTGACCCTGATGGATCATGACGGCTGCCCCGCCCACTGCATCGGCCGTCGCTTGCTGGTCGGCCCCGGCTGAAGATTCGATGGCGTGGGGACTTATGTCAGTTTCGGATCCTGCGGTCTTGGCCGTTAAATTTCCGCCAGGCGCTTTTTCTTCGTTCGCGGCCGCAGTCGTCGGCTCGGTTTTCGATGAGGCGGCACCCGATGCGGGGGATTTCGGGGTCTGACCCCCTTTCTCCGGGATCTCGCCCGAGATGCTGCCCGTCGCGCCGCCCGGGCCGACGCGCGGGTTTCGCTGGCCACCGCCCGTCGACGGCTTGATTTCGCCCGACACGCCGCCTTCCGCAAAGAACACGCTCGAGGTGACCGATACGCTGCGCGTGATCCGGGCGCAGTGCTCGCACCGGGGAGCGGCCGTGAACTTGCGGTCGGCCCCTTTCAGCCAGATGTTGTGCAACTCGAAGGTGCGAAGGTCTGTTTCCGTGACATTGCGCTTGAGCAGAACCTCGCGCGCTCGCACCGCCTCGTTGACGGCATTGGTTTCGGAGTGGCCGTCTTGGGCCAGCGGGTCGGTTCGTACGACGATGACTTCGGCCGCCTTGATCCTGTCCTTTTGTGCCTGTATCGCAACCATCACGACATCGGCAACCGCCGGCGGAATCCCCGAGTTCAGTCCGATATAGATCTTGCCCGTCACTTCATCGAGGACCGCGGTAAGAACAGGCCCGGCAGCGATGCCCTTTCCGGAGTAATTCTTCAATATCAAGTCCGCAACGTCGCGGGCCACGACCTCCAGCGGCTGAAGCGCCGGGATCGGTTTCATGGCCGGGCTCTTGACCGGCGCACGCTGCAAAGGCATGACAAAGTGCGTGCCCGACTGTTGCACCACATGGGTCAACTCATGGGCAATCAACCGACGGCCTGCATCTGCCTCCGGTGCGAACTGACCTGCGCCGAATACCACGTCGTGTCCCACCGTGTAGGCATCGGCGTTGACGTCCCGCGCCGATTGCTCGGCCGCGCCGTCGGAATGCACCTGCACCCGCGAAAAGTCGTGACCGAAGCGCTGTTCCATGTCGAGCCGTAGCGCTGGCTCCAGCGGCGTGCCGGGACTGGCGAGGACGCGTTCTACGCTGGCGGCGGCGGTATCCGCCTGCCCGGTCACTTGCCCCGGGTAACGCTGAATGCGCGGGGGTGCACCGCTAACGGCAAGATTTCCCGGCGCTGCCAATACCTGATCTGCAACCCGATCCGCTTCCTGTTCCTGCGGGTCGTTGCTCGCGCCTATCGCTAGCTTGGTCTGCGGGCGTTTCCTGCTTATGCATTCCGCGCATTCGCCTGTCAGCGATGATGTTGGCGAGCCGCACGCGCACTTGCGTTGCAGCAGCAGGCCGGCGTGATTCGAATTGTCCGATGCTTGTGATCTTGCGGCATGGATCTGCATCGGCGCGGTGGTGCTCATTTCCTGATCTCCTTGCCGATGCCTTGCGCCACGTTTTCGCCAATACGCTGCGGTTTCGAGCCGTTTTCAAGAGGCACGCCACTGACTTGCAGCCGCGACACATTTCCCCCTGCGCTCAAAAGCGAAACGGTGTCTCGATCGGCGAATACACGCTCCAACTCCTGCCGCAGTCCCACAGCAATAACATGCTGGTCTTCACGCCGAAAGCCGTTCAGCACCAAACGATCAATATGGACGACCACGCGCTTCATACCCACCCCCGTGTCTCGGCGTCGCTCAAGGGACGTTCGCGCTTGCTCGCTTCATAGTGGGCCGCTTGCAGCAGATGCGCCATTGAAACGGGCGTTTCAAGCTCGGCCGCGCGAAACGCGGCGTTGATGGCGATGTTGCGGATGCTGCCG
>JBDTQZ010000448.1:0-3072 GCA_039931935.1 Burkholderiaceae bacterium
CAGGCGCGCCTTGGACGTTCGACAGTGTGGTGAGTCCGCTCGCGAGATAGGCGAAGCGTTTGCTCAGCACGGCATCAAGCCTTACGTTATAAGCTCTCCGATGTGCCGCTGCCGCGACACTGCGCGAATTGCATTTGGCGAAGCACTTGTAACCGACGCTGCCTTGCGCGAGATTGCAACTGCCGATCGGGAGCGGACAAGCGCCTTCGAGCGCAAGGCCCAGTCGCTGATCGCCAGCCACCGTGGTTCGTCGCCAGTGGTCTTTGTGAGTCACCGACCAAACATTGACCTGCTCAGCCTGGAGTTGATTGGCGAGGGAGAGCTGCTCGTCGCTCGAGCCAATGAAAACGGAGAACTCACTGTGTTGGGCAAGATCCAAGTTCAGCCATGATCGACGGCCTAACCCGTCGTTGGATGAGACGGCCTTCGGCCGCCCGTGAACTCGACGTTAGTCCGCATCATCATCCGCACTCTGGGAACCAAGCAACAGACGCGCTTGGTTGTGGAACAGTCATGAAAAAGTCAACTCCTGCTGCTGATCCTGATTCATATGTCGCTTCTCTTGAAGGCTGGCAGTTCCGCTGCGTTGAAAGCCTTCGGGCAACGGTACTGACAAATTCCGCGCTCGAAGAAGTTGTGAAGTGGGGTCATCTTGTCTACTTGTCAAATGGCCCCGTTTTGCTCATTCGCGCCGAAGCCCATCGCGTGCTGTTCGGTTTCTGGCGCGGACAGCGTCTGCGCGCTATTGAGGAACGTCTAAGACCAGGTGGAAAGTACGAGATGGCCACGCTCGAACTACACGAGAATGTGTCCGTCAATCCAGCGACAGTGCGCCGCCTGACCAACGAGGCTGTAGCGCTTAACGCGACTCTTGGTAACCCGACTCAGGCAAGTAATTAACACTTTCCCCAGGGTAGCGAAAATCCCCCAAAAAATCGCGCCGACGCATACACTATTCTGCAGGCTCGAACGGGGAGGGGCCTTGAGTCAAGCCCGACGCAGGCAGCTCTTGATTTCGGTGGCCGCGCTCTTGTTGATGCCACTCCATGGCCTCGCCCAGCAGCCGGCCGCGACCATCCCTCGGATCGGGTTTCTGGGAGTGTCCACGCCCGCGGCGTGGACCGCGCGCGTCGATGCATTCCGGGCGGGACTGCGCGATTTGGGTTACGTTGAGGGCAAGAATATCGCCATCGAGTTTCGCTTTGCCCAAGGTCAGTACGACCGTCTTCCCGAGCTCGCCGCCGAACTTGTCCGGCTCAAGGTGGATGTTATCGTGACGCACTCGGTGCCGGGCGCTCTCGCCGCGAAGCAGGCAACCGCGAAGCACCCGATACCGGTGGTCATGACCAACGTCTCGGATGCCGTTGGATCGGGAATCGTAGCGAGCCTCGCGCGCCCCGGCGGCAACGTCACGGGCGACACGTTCTTCGTTCCCGAGCTCGCGGCGAAACGGCTCGAGCTGCTCAAGGATGCGATCCCGCGCTTACGCCGGGTGGCGGTCCTCGCGAATCCGGACAACGCCGGGACGGGACAGTCCCTCCACGCCATGGAAATCGCGGCCAAGGAGCTGAACGTGGCGTTGCTCTGGTTCCATGTGCGGAGCCCCGGAGACCTGGACGGCGCCTTCGCCGCGATGACCAAGGAGAACGTCGACGCACTCGCAGTGATCGAGGACATAGTCCTGATCCAAAGCCACAAAAGGATCGCGGAGTTAGCGGTCAAGCAGCGCCTTCCCTCGATCAGCTTCATCGAGTATGCCGACATGGGGGGACTCTTCGGCTACGGCGCGAACTTTCTCGCACTTTATCGTCGCGCCCCCGTCTTCGTCGACAAGATCCTCAAAGGCGCCAAGCCTGCCGACATTCCGATCGAGCGTCCGACGACGTTCGAACTCGTGATCAACATGAAGACCGCCAAGGCGCTTGGTCTTGCGGTTCCAACCGCGATCCGTTTGCGCGCGGACCGACAAATCGAATGAGAAGTGCTGATGAGTGGGGGCGGCTCGCACAACAGCGTCGCTATCGAAATGAAGGACTACATGATCGTCGTTGAAACACCGTTGAACGATGGCCGCAGCGTTCCGGTGCTCGCGCAGGTGAAGCAACTGGTGTCGGGCAAGCCGATTCGCTACGTGATCAACTCGCATGCCCACTTCGACCATTCCGGCGGATTGCGCGCGGCGGTGGCGGAAGGGGCAACGATCATCACGCAGGCTCAGAACAAGCCGTATTTCGAGCGGGTGTTCGCGGTTGCGAACACGATCAATCCCGACCAGCTCGCCAAGTCAGGTAAGAAAGCCCGTTTCAAGGTGGTCGATGACAAGCTGGTGCTCCGCGATGGTACGCGGTCGGTGGAGATCTACCACGCAGAGGACAGCCACCACACCGACTCGTTCCTGATGGTGTACCTGCCGAAGGAACGGTTGCTCATCGAAGCGGATTTGTTCACACCCGGCCCGCCGAATGCGCCGGTGCCCGCGCAGCCGAATCCGCATCACACCAACCTCGTGGACAACCTCGCGCGAATCAAGGTGCCGGTGGACCGCATCCTGCCGTTGCACGGTCGAGTCGTCCCTCTGACGGAACTATACGTCGCGGTCGGACAAAGTCCGCCGTAGCTCGCCAAACGTCACCATGGAACCTTCGGCATTCCTTGATCCGCTCGCGGTGTACCTCGAGGCCTTCGCTGAGCACAATCCAGGGCTGCGAGGTGAACTGCTCGCGCGCTGCCTCACGGCAGATGCGGAGATCTGGGGCCCGAAGCGCGTCTTCGCGGGCTACGCGGCCATCTCCGAGAAAATCGCCGGGTTTCACAACAACTGGCCCGGCTGCCGCCTTGTTCTGGCCAGCGGCCTCAACACTTTCGGCAACGTCGCCCGCTTGGGCGGGGCTATCGTGAGTTCCGATGGTTCAGTGCTCGCCAGCGGCCAGTCGGTGATCGAACTCGCTCAAGATGGTCGCATCTGTAGAGTAATCCCCTTCTGGGACGCGCTACCGCCCATCCCTGATTCCTGGCCACAGCATCTCGCTGTGCCAGTTCAACGCGAAGGCTCGAATGCGGCGTAACCACGCG
>JBDTQZ010000449.1:0-3068 GCA_039931935.1 Burkholderiaceae bacterium
AGAACACCGTGATCGACGGCGCCGGGCGGCAGAAAATCAGAAGTCGGGCGGGCACCCATGCGGAGCATGTCGGTGCGCGCACCAGGTTTTCAACCGCTCAGTCGACCGCCCATCTCATGGCGATCTCGCTAGTCTTGAACCCAGGGCAAGCCGTGTGATCGCCAGCCGTCGATAAAGCCGCGCTGGTGTGAATGATTGCGCTGACCCTCGAAGCCTTCCAAGACGTTGAACACATTTCGATAGCCGGCCTCGCGCGCGATACGTGCGGCGTGGTGTGACCGCACACCGCTGCGACACAGCAGCAGAACCGTCTCGTCCGGCTGAGCCACCGCCCCCAGATCGTGCAGGAAGCGGTCGACCTGCTCGGGGTCAGAGCCATGCCATTCGGCCTGCAAAGCGCCCGGCACGCATCCTACATATCTGACTTCGGGTGCCGTGCGCACGTCCACCAGCCGGGCGTGCCCCTCTTTGCACAACTGCCACGCTTCGGGCGGCGTCACTGCACCCGTGTAGGCACCTTCGGTGGCGTCCAGGCGCGTGCGAGCGATATCGAGGATGCGCTCCGCCTCGGCTTCCGCGTTGGTGCTGGCGCGTCTGGGTGCGTCGATGATTTCGTTCATGTGATGGGTCGCTGAACCGACCGCCATTATTTGGTGTCTGCATCAGCGCCAACGAACAAATCGTTGCAAGCAATGCTGTAGCCGGAATAAGCCTTATCGCATGGTTTGATAAGCAAAGCGCGATTTCATCGGTCGCGCACGAGGCGGACGGCTAGATTCTGCAACCGTCATCTCTCGCCCACCCGATGTATCAATACGATCAAGTCGACCGCACGCTGGTGGCCGAGCGCGTGGCCGAGTATCGCGACCAGACCGCACGCTTCTTGAGTGGACAGTTATCTGAAGACGAGTTCAAGCCGCTGCGCCTGCGCAACGGCTTGTATGTGCAACGGCATGCACCGATGCTGCGCATCGCGATCCCGTACGGCTTGCTGTCGGCGCGGCAGCTGCGCACGCTGGCGCATATCGCGCGCCGGTACGACCGCGGGTACGGGCACTTCACCACGCGTCAGAACATCCAGTTCAACTGGATCCGCCTCGAAGATTCACCGGATATTCTCGAAGAACTCGCGGCGGTGGAGATGCATGCGATTCAGACGAGCGGAAACTCGGTGCGCAATATCACCAGCGACGAATTTGCCGGCGTGGCTGCGGACGAGTTGATCGATCCGCGCGCGTTCTGCGAGATCCTGCGCCAATGGTCCTCGTTTCATCCGGAGTTCACCTGGCTGCCACGCAAGTTCAAGATTGCGATCAACGGGGCCCGCGAGGATCGTGCGGCGGTCGCATTTCACGACATCGGATTGCATCTGACACGGGCGCCGGACGGCGCGCTCGGCTTCCGCGTACTCGTCGGCGGCGGCATGGGGCGGACACCGATCATCGGCTCCGTGATCCGTGAATTTCTGCCGTGGCGGCAGTATCTGACCTACATCGAATCGATCCTGCGCATCTACAACCGGCACGGCCGGCGCGACAACATCCACAAGGCACGGATCAAGATCCTGGTGCGCACGCTGGGCATCGAAGAGTTCGCGCGCCAGGTCGAGGAAGACTTTGAGCCGTTGGCCGACGGACCATCGACTGTGACCGACGAGGAGTTACATCGCGTTGCGAGCTACTTTGCGCCTGCGCCGTACAGGGCGCTCGACGAGCGAGCCCTCGACATCTCGAATCGCGCGTTCGCGCGCTGGGTCGAGCGCAGCGTCAAGCCGCACCGTGTACCAGGCTATCGCTCAGTCGTGCTGTCGTTGAA
Organism: Burkholderiaceae bacterium; assembly: GCA_039931935.1. Classification (GTDB taxonomy): domain Bacteria; phylum Pseudomonadota; class Gammaproteobacteria; order Burkholderiales; family Burkholderiaceae_F; genus JACCZX01. Next base: position 1,816 of record JBDTQZ010000449.1, read on the forward strand.
GCCGACCGGAGTGGCTCCCGGCGACGCCACTGCGGAGCAGATGGAGCGAATTGCCGACTGGTCCGAGCGCTTCGCTTTTGGAGAGATCCGCGTTTCGCACGAGCAGAATCTGATTCTGCCGGATGTCCGGCTCGATCGGCTGCGTACGCTGTGGCAGGAGGCGAAGGCGGCAGGTCTGGCGACACCCAACGTCGGATTGCTGACCGACATTATCGCGTGCCCGGGCGGAGATTTCTGTTCGCTTGCCAATGCAAAATCGATTCCTATCGCTGAAAGCATTCAGCGTCGCTTCGACGATCTCGACTATCTGCACGACGTCGGCGAAATCAACATCAATATCTCCGGCTGCATCAACTCGTGCGGCCATCATCACGTCGGTCACATCGGCATCCTGGGCGTCGATAAGGACGGCGACGAGTGGTATCAGGTATCACTGGGCGGCGCCGATGGATCTTCGGCCGGCAGCGAACGTGTCGCGATCGGCCGCATCATCGGCCCGTCGTTCAAGGCCGAGCAAATGCCCGACGTCGTCGAGCGGTTGATCGACACCTTCGTCTCGTTGCGCGAGGACGGCGAACGCTTCATCGACACAGTGGTTCGCGTTGGGCTACCCCCGTTCAAGGAACGCGTTTATCTCGAAGGTGCGCACGCGCACGAACGGCGCGCAGAGGTGAGCGCATGACGCGCGTACCGGTGTTGACTCGCGACGGCACCTGGATTGCCGACGAGTGGTCAGTCATCCGCGATCCAGCGGCCGTTGTGAACGAAAGCGAAGCGGCGCTGCTGCCGTTGACCTTGTATCTGACGCAATCGCGATCGGCCGCACGCGGTGTATGCCTGTCGCCGACCGACGATCCGGCCGCGCTGGTTCCCTACCTAAATGCGGTGCCGCTGATCGCGATCGACTTTCCGGTGTTCAACGACGGGCGCGGTTATTCCACCGCAGCCGTATTGCGCAGCCGCTACCAGTATCGCGGCGATCTGCGTGCGATCGGTGATGTGCTAATCGACCAATTATTTTTTCTGCACCGCGTCGGATTTACGTCGTTTCTGCTGCGGGCCGATCAAGACCACCTTAAAGCTGTTGCGAAGCTGCGAGCGTTCTCGGATGCGTACCAGGGCGCCGCCGACAATCCTCTGCCGGCTTTTCGCCGGCACCGGCGACCGAACGTACGCTAGTTAGCCGAGACACATGAGTAATTCGCACACGTCAGCGTCGCGCGTGTATTTCGTCGGAGCCGGTCCAGGCGCCG
>JBDTQZ010000450.1:0-3068 GCA_039931935.1 Burkholderiaceae bacterium
CATTAAAAAATCCCCGTAATTCCCTTGACCGCTTGTTCGGCGAGGCCGTACAGTCCCGCCGTGTCAAAAAGTGGGAGATAGTGGGCTAGTCAGTGTTCGCTTCGCGATCGACTGCCCGCGGGGATGCTGTGTTTCAGGGGGCTTCACAACTCACGCTTGACGCCAAGGGTCGCCTCTCGATGCCGAGTCGGCATCGAGACTCGCTCGCGGCCAACTGCGACGGCCGACTGACCGTGACGCGCCATCCCGATGGTTGCCTGCTCGTCTATCCGCGTCCGACATGGGAAGTGCGTCGCGAGCAGATCGCGCAATTGCCGTACTCCGCACGCGCACTGCAGCGGCTGTTGCTCGGCAACGCTACCGATATCGATCTCGACGGTGCCGGACGCCTACTGGTGCCGACTGAGCTGAGGGCAGGTGCGCAACTCGAACGCGATCTGATGTTGCTCGGCATGGGTGCGCACTTCGAGCTGTGGGACACGGCGCGGCTCGCCGAGCACGAACGTGCTTCGCTCGCCGGTGGCCTGCCCGAATCTGCCGCTCAATTCACGTTCTAGCAACTCGTTGAACGTGAATGTCCCGTCCCCCATCGCCGCTCGCAGGCGAGCACCATCCGGTACTCGCGCAGCCGGCCGTCGACGCGCTTCTGACCGACCGCGACGGGATCTACGTCGATGCCACGTTCGGTCGTGGAGGCCATTCACGCTTGATTCTCGAGCGTCTGGCGCCGAACGGCCGCCTGATCGCGCTCGATCGCGATCTGCTGGCGGTAGATGCTGCCCAGTCGATCGCGGATCCTCGTTTTCACGTCAAGCACACGCCGTTTTCACGGCTGCGAGTCACGCTCGACTCACTGTCGATTACGCGAGTGCAAGGAGTGCTGTTCGACCTGGGAATGTCATCGCCGCAGATCGACGATCCGTCGCGCGGATTTTCATTGCGCGTCGACGGGCCGCTGGACATGCGGATGGATACCTCGCGCGGAGAGACTGCGGCCAACTGGCTTGCGCGCGCAACGTTCGAAGAGCTGGCGCAAGTGATTCGTGACTATGGCGAAGAGCGGTTTGCTGCATCGATTGCAAAGGCGATTGTTGCTCGCCGCGCAGACGCGACGACAGGCGGGGGGCGTCCACTTTCGACAACCTCAGACCTTGCGGCTCTGGTCGCGAACGCCGTCGGCAGGAGCCGCAAAGATGCGTCTCAGCACCCGGCGACACGGACTTTTCAGGCTATACGGATTCACGTCAATCGGGAGCTTGAGGAATTGGCGCTAGCACTGGAACAAGCAGCCTCGATGCTGACGGCCGGTGGCCGTCTGGTCGCGATGAGTTTTCATTCGCTTGAAGACCGCATCGTCAAGCGCTTTATCGATGCACACCATCATCCGGAGCGCGGCAGCGGCGATCAGCGGCGCTTGCCCTTGCGTGCCGATCAGCTTCCGCGTGCAACGCTCGCGGCGATCGCTCGCGTCTATCCCGAAGAAGCAGAAATGGCCACTAATCCGCGTGCACGCAGCGCGGTGATGCGAGTGGCTGAGCGCACCGCAGAGCCTTGGCCTGCGGCAAGTCAATGATTCGGCCCGGGCTGGTGGCATTGATCGGAGCGCTGCTGTTTGCGTCGGCACTATCGCTGATCACGGCGCAGCACCGGTCGCGCTCCTGGTTCATTGACATAGAGCGTGCCCAAGTTGATGCAAAGCGGCTTGACGTCGACCACGATCGCCTGCGCATCGAACAGTCGCGTCTATCGCAGCCCGCGTACGTTGAGTCTGAAGCGCGCAAGATCGGGCTGAAGCCGATCGACTCCGCGCGAACGATCTTTCTGAATCTACCCGCGCCGGAACCGAAGAAGTGACGCGCTTTCCGGAAGCGAAGCGTTCACGAAGCGCGCGAAAGAGCGGGCGGCGCGATCGCAACGACCGCGTCGGCTTCAATGCAAATCCGCTGCTGACAGTGGCCTTGCCGGCGTGGCGTTCGAAGCTGATGTTGTTCCTGCTATTCGTCGGCTTCCTTGCACTTGCGGGTCGGTCGTTTTACTTGATGGGCGGCGTATCGACGGGCTTCCTGCAGCGTCAGGGGGAAGCGCGTTACGCGCGCACGCTGGAAATTCCGGCGACACGCGGCCGCATCACCGATCGCAATGGTGTTGTGCTGGCGTCTTCGGTGCCGGCGCGTGCAGTCTGGGCAATTCCGGAAGACGTCGACGCCGCGCCGGAACAGTTGAATACGCTGGCGCGCCTGCTGCAAATGAACGTGAGCGAGCTGAAGCGCCGGCTTGCTGATGACGACCGCACGTTCGTCTATCTGCGCCGGCAAGTGGACGCCGACGTCGCCGAACGCATCGCAGCGCTGAAGCTTGCCGGCATTCATTCGACGCGCGAGTCCAAGCGTCACTACCCGGAGGGCGCGACCAACGCGCATGTGATCGGGTTTACCAACGTCGAGGATCGCGGCCAGGAAGGTATCGAGCTCGCCCACGAGCGGCTGCTCGCAGGACGCGCGGGAAGCCGGCGTGTCATCAAGGATCGGCTCGGCCGAGTCATCGAAGACGATTGGCTGCGCGAGCCACTCGACGGCAAGGATCTCGCGCTGTCGATCGACAATCGCATCCAGTACATCGCGCACGCAGCGCTAAAGAACGCGCTCGACAAGTCACGTGCCAAAGCCGGCGCGGCGATCGTGTTCGACGTGAAAACGGGAGAAATTCTGGCGCTTGCCAATCTGCCGAGCTTCGATCCCAACCTGCGCGGCCGCCTGGCGGGCGATGCGATTCGTAACCGAGTGCTGACTGATACGTTCGAGCCCGGCTCGACGATGAAGCCATTTTCAATCGCTGCTGCGCTCGAGGCCGGCAAAGTAAAGGTGGACACTCGCATTCAGACCGCACCGGGGCGCTTGACGATCGGCAACCGCACCATCGGCGATGCTCACGCGTACGGCATGCTGACAGTCGAAGAAATCGTAGCGAAGTCGAGCAACGTCGGTACTGCGAAGATCGCGCTCGATCTGCCCGCGCAGACCTTGTGGGAGACGTACACCGGCGTCGGCTTTGGCCAGGCGCCGCGACTC
>JBDTQZ010000451.1:0-3066 GCA_039931935.1 Burkholderiaceae bacterium
CACTGACGTTGGGCGCAGTGCAAATTTGGTTAGCCGCGCTTGGCATGTTGCTGCGGCCGTTACTTGCGCCGATTCGGCGCATCTTGCCCTCGGTCGGCGGCTTTGACTTATCGCCGCTGGTGCTACTTCTTGGCGTCTACGTTTTGCAAATGGTCGTCGCTAGGATTTGAGAGTCACCACGGACGATATCCAAACGCTTCGTTGAACCGTTCTGCAATCGAATTGCGATCGGCCGTATGGTTCTGTCCGCCCGAGCGCTCGATTTTTATCGAACCCATCGTTGCCGCCAATTTGCCGGTGGTCTCCCAATCCATCTGCTGCGTGATGCCCAACAACAATCCGGCCCGGTACGCGTCGCCGCAGCCGGTCGGATCGACCGGATCGCGCGCGGGGGCGACGGGGACCTGCACGATGTTGCCGTCGACGTGTATCTGTGACCCTGCGGCGCCGTGCGTGACGACCAGCGCGCGCACCTTGGTGGCCAACCCGGACAGCGACAGTTGCGTGCGGTCGCTCAGCATTTTGCCTTCGTAATCGTTGACCGTGACGTAGGTCGCGCGTTCGATAAACCAGCGCAGCTCTTCGCCGGAAAACATCGGCAAGCCTTGCCCCGGATCGAACACAAAAGGGATACCGTGCTCGGCGAATTGCGCTGCGTGCTGCAACATGCCTTCGCGGCCGTCGGGAGCGACGATGCCGAGCTTGATCGAGCCATCGCTCGGAATCTCATTTCGATGCGAATCGGACATCGCACCGGGGTGAAACGCGGTGATCTGATTGTTGTCGACGTCGGTCGTGATGAATGCCTGCGCCGTAAAGCTGCCGTCGATCCTAAGAACGAAGCGCCGGCTTATCTGCAGTCGATCGAGACGGTCCAAGTAGGGCTGCGCGTCGTCGCCGACCGTGGCCATCGGCCACGCCTGAGCGTCGAGCAGTTTGACGTTATAGGCAATGTTGCCGGCACAGCCGCCGAATTCACGCCGCAGTTGCGGCACGAGAAACGCGACGTTGAGAATGTGCACCTGGTGCGGAAGGATATGGTCGGCAAAGCGACCGGGAAACACCATGATCGAGTCATACGCGATCGAACCGCAGATCAATAGGCTCACGGCGGGTTTCAGCTCTCAGATGCGAGGTTGGAAAAAGCTGATGGGTTATATAAAAAACGGATAAACCAGAAATCCGGCGGCCTGTACACCGCGCGCTTCAAAGAACAAGCGAATCGTGTAGTCGCTGCCGCTTCCCAACCCATCTTCGATGCGCGACGACGGTTCGCCAGCGGCGGCAAGGTAATCGGCTGGCGTGAACACCTTGCGTGCGATCGGCCGGTTGAGTGAATCGGTCAGCGTGACCTCGACGGCGGGCAACGCCTGCCTGAACCCGGCGCGGTTTCGAATTACGGCGGTGAGTTCGAGCACGTCGGTGCCTGGGATCGTTTGCAGCTCGCTACCGATCACCGCCAGTTGATCGACTTGGGTGGGCCATCCCACCGTGCATCCAAACACTGCGCACAGCTGCAGCAGAGCGTCGCGTGCCTGCGGAACGCGTGCCAGCAGGTCCGCGCGATAGATAACTGCAAGCTGCAAGGCGATCAACGCGGCAAGCAGCAACGAACCGCCGCCGAATATGATCGAGAAGCCGCGCCGCGTCCGCGATTGATTGTTGCGGATGAACTCAGGCTCTTCTTCGACCATCGGGGCACGTGTCGCCGGCTCCGGCAGCGCTTCGGTTTCCCTCGGCAATGCGGCGAGCTCGATGACTTCGATGCCGTCGACAATGGACGAAGCATCAACCCGCTCGCGGCCCCCGGGTGCAATCAAAGTCGGAACCCCAAGAACCGCTTCGGCTTGCTCCTGAAACGCACGCTCGCGTTTGGCTCGAGCGTCGCGCTTCGCGTCGGCTTCGTTACGATCGGCCGACGCCGTCGGTAACGGCGCCGAGCGGCGCAACGATGCGTTAGCCAGCGTCGCGGGCGCAGTCGGCGCAATGCGCAGCGTGGTGGCAGGTCCGAGCGTATGCCGGCTCGGGCCCGTGTTGGCCGGTGCGGGACGTGTCCGCGGGCCCCGACGCGCAGGTGCAGGTACAGGTGAAGCGAGTGGCTCGGTCCGCGAGTTGCGCGGAGTTGCACTTGCCGCCGGCTTGGGCAAAGGTTGAGTAAGCGCTGTTATGGTGCGTGTTTGCGCCAATGCAGCGTCGTCCACGTAGGTCAGACTGCCGATCGCGTCGAACACCGCGCGGCATTGGCCGCAACGGACCAGTCCACCGCGCAGTTTGAGTTGATCGGCAACAACTCGAAACAAGGCGCCGCACTGAGGGCATTTGGTGGCAAGTGCCATACGCTAACGAGTTCCTGCCAGGCACGCCCATCCGCCGTCCGCCCGCCAGACCTCGAGCGGCAGCGTGGCGTCGGCGTCTCGGTACGCGGCAATCACTTCGTCAGCCTGCCGCTCAAGAACTCCTGACAGCACCAGTGAGCCACCCGGTGCGACACGGGCGGCCAGAGCAGGTGCCAGCAGCTTCAGCGGATTCGAAAGAATGTTGGCTAGCACGACGTCGAAGGTGATTGTGCTCTGGCTTAATCCGTGCGAGTCAGTGTAACTGGCGTCGACGCCGTTCGCGCGCGAGTTCGCACGTGCGGCCACGAGCGCGTGAGGATCGATGTCGACTCCCATCACGGCGCTCGCGCCGAGCTTTGCGGCGGCAATTGCCAGGATTCCCGACCCGCATCCGTAGTCCAGCACACTGGCTCCGGGCGAGAGCGTCGCGTCCAGCCACGCCAGGCACAGCCGTGTCGTCGGATGCGTGCCGGTGCCGAATGCGACTCCCGGATCCAGCCGCACGATCACCGCTCTCTCGTCCGGCGGCTGATGCCAGCTGGGAACAATCCAGAGCCGCTCGCTAATACGGGTCGGCGCAAACTGCGCCTGCGCTTCACGCACCCAATCTGTCTCCCATACTGGCACGTGAGTTTCGATCACGGCCTCAATTTGGGTGGCTTCGCACACCGCTTTGATCATCGCGTCGGCACCATCATGTTCTGCCAGCACGCGTAGCCGGCTTCGTGCC
>JBDTQZ010000452.1:0-3050 GCA_039931935.1 Burkholderiaceae bacterium
GGCGACGTCGCGAAGTTTCCGTTCGTCGAGCCGCCACCGGGCCGCGCGATCGCCGACGGCTACCAATTGCTGGCCGAGCTGAACGCAGTCGATACCCGCAATGAGCTGACTCCGATCGGGCACGAGCTCGCAAAGCTTCCGCTCGATCCAAGACTAAGGCGCATGCTGCTTGCCGCTCGCGAGCAGCAGTGCCTGCGCGAACTGCTTGTGATCGCCGCCGCTCTATCGGTGCAGGACGCGCGGGAGCGTCCATTGGAAGCGCAGGATGGTGCCGATAACGCCCACCGCAGATTTGCTGATGACAAGAGCGATTTCCTGTCTCTGGTCAAGCTTTGGACGTTCGTGCAAGACAAAATCGACCATAAGAAGTCGAATCGAAAACTCACCGACGAGTTGAGAAGTCACTTTATTAGCCCGCGCCGCGTTCGCGAGTGGATCGACGTGCACACGCAATTAGCGACGATTGCCAGCGAGCACGGTTGGCGCGTTAATCCATCGCCAGCGACATTCGAGCAGGTTCACGTCGCACTGCTCGCCGGGCTTTTGGGCAACATTGGCACGCGCATTGCGGACGCCGAGCGCGGCGAACCGCCTTACGCCGGCGCTCGCGGCATCAAGTTTTTCATATGGCCAGGGTCCGCGCTGCTGAAAAAAGCGGGACGATGGATCGTCGCCGCGGAACTTGTTGAAACGTCGCGCCTTTATGCGCGGACGATCGCGACGATTGAACCAGGTTGGATCGAACGCGTCGGCGCACATCTGCTCAAGAAGAGCCATACCGATCCGCATTGGGAAAAGAAACGCGCCGAAGTGGTCGCGTTCGAACGCGCAACGCTCTACGGGCTGGTGGTCTATGCACAGCGCCGTGTCGCATTCGGTCCGATCGATGCTGCTCAGGCGCGCAATCTATTCATCCGCGAAGCGCTGGTCGAGGGCGAATTTGAAACGCGTGCGCCATTCTTGTCGCACAACCTGCGGCTGATTCGGCAAATCCGGGAGCTCGAACACAAGACGCGGCGGCTTGACGTTCTGGTGGATGACGAACTGATCTTCGCCTTTTATGAGCGCTTGATCCCGCCGGACGTCAACACGCGCGTGGACTTCGAGCACTGGCGCGTGAACGCCGAGCACAGCGACCTGAAGCTGTTGTTTCTATCCCGCGACGAAGTGATGAAACATCAGGCGGCCGGCATCACCACCGATCTCTTTCCGAAGCAGATTGCGCTGCGCGGCATCGGCGGCGAGTTGCGGTTGGCACTCGATTATCACTTCGAGCCCGGCAGTCCACGCGACGGCGTCACGATGACGGTGCCACTTATCGCACTGAACCAGGTTGATGCCGAGCAAGGCGAATGGCTTGTGCCGGGCATGTTGAAGGAAAAAGTGCATGTGTTGATCAAATCAATCCCGCAAAAACTGCGTCGTCACTTACTGCCTTTGCCCGACTATGCAGCCGCATTTGTCGAACGTGCCGGCAGTCAAACTGCGCAATCGTTGATTGGCGCGTTGATCACTGATATTCGAAGCGAGCGCGGCCTCGTGTGCCAGGCCGCCGATTTCAAGCGCGAGTCGTTGCCGCCGCATTTGCAGATGAACTTCAAGGTGGTCGACGACCAAGGCCGGCAGCTGGCGATGGGACGTAACCTCGCGCAGCTTCGATCAGAGCTTGGCGGACAAGCACGCGCGACGTTTCAGAGGGTCGTGCAGCGCGACGAAACCGCGTCCGAAAGATTGAAGGACCGGATTGTCGATTGGGATTTCGGCGAGTTACCTGACGTGCTCGAGTTCCAGCGCGACGGCCAGGCGCTGGTGGGTTATCCCGCGCTGGTTGATCATGTGACGCACTGTTCGATCGAGGTATTCGATACGCCGACGCGTGCCGGGGCGCGGCATCGCGCTGGCTTGCGCCGAATATTCCGGCTGCAGTTGAAGGATCAGGTGAAGTTTCTGGAGAAAGGCCTGTCGAGCTTGCAGATGACGCAGGTGCGTGCGTCGACCGTCCGGTGGCTTTCAGCAGCGTTGCCGAGCTATGAGGAGCTTCGCGAGCAAATTGTCACGGCCGCACTCGATCGTACTTGCCTGGTACTTCCATTGCCCACGGATCGGCCATCGTTTATTCAGCGTAAGGAGGACGCGCGCGGCAAGCTCACTCTGATCGCGCAGGAGCTCGCGCGACTCGTGGCAGCTATTGTCGAACAAGCCGGAACAATCGCACGCAAGCTGCCGGCACTCAAAGCATTGCCGCGCTTGGTACCCGATGTCGAGCAGCAACTGTCACAACTTTTCACGGCGGATTTCATCGTGGGCACTCCGCCGCTGCAGCTTGCTCAGTTTCCGCGCTATTTGAAGGCGATCGAGTTGCGCATGGACAAGGCAAAGGGCGATCCTGCACGAGACACGGCTCGGACAAATGACGTCCAGGCTCTCGTCACGCCGTGGCAGCGCGCGATTAGCGCGCGCAGGGGGGTCAGTGACCCACGGCTCGATGAGTTTCGCTGGCTGCTCGAAGAGTTACGCGTGTCGCTTTTCGCCCAGGAATTGAAGACGCCGATGCCGGTGAGCGTCAAGCGCTTGCAAAAGTTCTGGGGAAGCGCGAACCGCTGACGCGGCGCGAAATCGCGACAATCACTCCGTTCAGAAATTAGGTCGAGGACTTCGAATCGCTTCGATTCGGGCCGCGGCGAGTACCGCGCTGATCGTCCGGGCCTTTCTCGATGTCGAAACTGAATTCGCGAACCAGTTGGCCGTCGATATACACGCGCATCTTGTGGGCACCGATCGGATCGCCCGGCGCATAACGCCACTCATTGGCGATAAAGCCCAGTCGAGTGGGAATGATGCGCTCAGTGACCGCGGTCTTGCGATCAGGCGAGATACTGAAAATTCCCATCGCCTCGCCTGGACCCCAGGTCGGGGGCGCCTCAGGTAATTCGAATTCTTCTCGCCACACAACGGTGGGCTTGCTCGTCTTAAAAAGGATGTACCAACCGTAGGGTGCGGCAGGTATTGCGGGGAATTTGTCGGTTTCGTACAGCAGACGGCGGCCAGCG
>JBDTQZ010000453.1:0-3049 GCA_039931935.1 Burkholderiaceae bacterium
CGCCAAGAGCCCTGTGAAAATCGTCTATGCAAAAGAAGGAACGCCTTTCGTGACTTCGCCGACCGCGATTTTCGCCGACGCTCCGCATCCGAACGCGGCGCGCGTGCTGCAGAATTTCCTGCACACAGCGAAAGTCCAGCAGCTGATGGTCAGCGAGGGCGGCCTGCGCTCGGTCCATCCCGATGTGAAAGAGCCGGCGGGACGCACGCCGCTTTCGCAGATCAAGATGCTGCCCGATGACCCGGTGGCAATGCTTCCGCAGATTGCCGATATCAAGAAACGCTACACGGCGCTGTTCGGCAACTGATCCCGCATTTGCTTCACTAAGCCGCAACACACGCGGCATGGAAGCGACGCTCGAGCACGCGAGCACGCGACGGGCACAGTCCATCGATTGGACGGCGCCCGTTTCGATCGCGATGGCACTGCTTCTGGCGGTGCTGGTGCTGCTGCCGATGGCGTGGCTGGTGGTGACGAGCCTGCGCGACGCGGCGAAAGCGTTCACCCTCGATCACTATCGCCATCTGTTGGTCGACCCGGCGTTCGTCAAGCCGCTGGTGACGACGCTATGGACGTCTGCTGCGGTCGGAACAATCTGCGTGATCACGGCCGCGCCGATGGCGTGGCTGGTCGCACGCACCGATCTGCCTGCCAAGCGGCTGATGCGCACACTGATCCTTGCGTCGTTCGTCACGCCGCCGTTTCTTGGCGCGTTCGCGTGGGTGCTGCTCGGTGGGCCCAATGCGGGTCTGCTGAACAAGTGGTACTACGCGCTGTTTGATTTGAAACCGTTCGTCGACGCTTCGCTGATCAACATCTTTTCTGCTTGGGGCATGGTGTTCGTGATGGCGCTCTACACGTTTCCGTACGTGTTCACGTTTGTTGCGAACAGCCTCGATGTGATTCCAAGCGAGCTTGAAGAGGCATCCTCCATCCTCGGAGCTCCTGCATGGCGGACCGCAGCGCACATCACGCTGCCCTTGGTTCTACCCGCGCTGCTTGCCGGATTCCTGGTCGCGTTTCTGCAGTCGATGACGTTGTTCGGTACGCCTGCAATTCTTGCATTGCCGGCGGGCGTCGACACGATGACCACGAAGATCTGGAGCCTGTTTCAATTTCCGCCGCAACTCGGCCTTGCGGCCGCCGCGTCACTGCCATTGCTGCTGATCACCGTCGTGCTGCTCAGGACGCAGACCGCAATCATGGGCCGGCGTGGATATTCGGTGATCGGCGGCAAGAGCTCGGGAGCGCGGCTGATTCGTCTTGGCCCATGGAAAGTTCTGGCGCTGACGCTGTTCATTGTCGTGCTCGGTTGCTCGATCGTGTTGCCGTATGGAGTGTTGCTGCGCACCGCTTTCGTGAAGAACTGGTCGGGCCCGGTAATCGGCAACTTCTCGCTCGAACACTGGCACTTTGTGTTTTTTGAATTCAGCCAGACCAAGTCCGCATTCGTTAACACGTTCGTGCTCGGCGTCAGCGCGGCGACCGCCGCCACGATTTTGGTGATGATGGTGGCCTACCTCGGCTTGCGCAAGCTCGTATGGGGTCATCGCTATCTTGCGTTCCTGGCGACCGCACCGGTCGCGATTCCCGGCATCGTGCTGGCCGTCGGGCTGTTTCTCAGCTACACGCAGCCGCCGCTGGTGCTTTATGGAACCTTGTGGATCATCTTTCTCGCGTATCTGACCAAGGAACTTCCGGTCGGCTATCAGCAGATCGCCGCGTCATTGAAGTCCGTGCATCCGGAGCTCGAGGACGCGAGCCGCATCTTCGGTGCGACCCGGTTGCGCGCTCTCGTCGACATCACCGCACCGCTGATCCGCAATGGGGTCATCGCGACCTGGATCCTGGTCTTCATCGGCTCGATTCGCGAACTGTCGGCAACGATCCTGCTCTTTACCGCCCGCACCAAGACCATCTCGGTCACGATGTTCGATTTGCGTGAGAGCAATGACTGGGGGCCCATTGCAGTACTGTCGATCACAATGCTGGTGATTACCTTTGTGATGGTGGCGGCGATCAACTTCTTCACCGATCGGAGGCAGATTTGAGTAGCAGCCCGTTACCCCTGATTGGTTTGATGCTTGGTGACTGCACCGGCATCGGCCCCGAGCAATGCGCGCGCGTGCTCGCCGACTGGCGCCTCGCGGACGTCGCGCGCTTGCTAGTGGTGGGCGACGCTCGCGTGCTCGAGCAGGGCACACGCGACGCCGATGTCGATCTCGCCTATGAAGTCGTATCGACCCCCGAGCAAATTGATGAGGTGCGTGACGGTGTGGCACTGATCGATCTGGCCAACTGCGATCCAGGCGCTATCCCCCGGGGCGCGATCTCGGCCGAGTCGGGCCGCGTCGCCGGCGAAACGCTCGCGACCATGATTGATCTGGCGCTCGATGGACGCATCGAAGGCATTTGTTTCGCTCCGCTGAACAAAGCGGCGCTGCATGCGGGCGGCTGGCGCTTCAACGACGAGCATCAGATGTTCGCGCACCTGACGCGCCACCAGGGATTCTTCGGCGAGATGAACGTGCTCGATAACCTGTGGATGTCCCGCGTGACCTCACATGTGGCGCTGCGAACCGCGCTCGATCAAATTACACCGGAACGAATTGATGCAGCATTGACGCTCGCCGATCGCACGATGCGCGGCGCAGGATTCGCGACGCCGCGCATCGCGGTGTGCGCACTGAATCCGCATGCCGGCGAAAACGGGCTGTTCGGTCGCGAGGAAATCGAGGTCATTGCCCCCGCTGTCGCATTGGCGGCCGCGCGCGGGATTGCGTGCAAAGGACCGTTCCCGTGCGACACGGTGTTCCTTAAAGCCTTCGGCGGTGAGTTCGACGGCGTGCTGTCGATGTATCACGACCAGGGTCAGATCGCGACCAAGCTCAAGGGCTTCAATCGCGGCGTCACGGTAACGGCGGGTCTCGGGACAGTCTTCACGACGCCTGCTCACGGCACCGCGTTCGACATCGTCGGCAAAGGTGTGGCGACGACCGGCGCGCTCGAACAAGCAGTGCGCCTGAATGCGAGCCTCGCTGCAAGCCGC
>JBDTQZ010000454.1:0-3028 GCA_039931935.1 Burkholderiaceae bacterium
AGCCGCCCTTGTCGCAGGCTCGCCGTGGTCCAGCCGCCGATGACCGGGTCGGTGGCGACCAGGCATGCGGATGCCACTTCCATCACGATGCTGCTGACGTTCTTGTCAGCGAGATCATCGATACCGCCGGTGGTTGCCAGCGGGTTGAGATTGATCAAGTCGAATGTCTTTCCGAGGGCGACCACGAACGGATCCTTGCGCTGACCGACAAAGACTTTCGCAGGCGTGGCGCAGCCAGGAATGTTGATCGAATGGATGCTCTGCGCTGCGTAGGCTTCGTAACCTGGAATCGAGCCGAACGTCTTGGTGCCGATGAAATCGAACGGCTTGACCAGGTCACGCACACCGCCGGCCGAGAGGACCGGCTGCCGCTGTCCGGTGCGGCGATCGCCACGCATGATGTCGACCTGATACGTTTCCTTCAGGTTCAGCGCGGCGCTGCTGGCGGCCGAGATCGTGCCGGCCTGCGCCAGCGGGATCGAAATGTTCTTGCCGCCGATCGGCAGTGTGATGTCCGCCAGATTGTTCTTGAAGCGGAACTGGAACGTGATGTCTTCCCGGCCATCGCCGTTGTTATCGATATGGATTTCGTACAACGCGTTGGCGTCGAACGAAAAGTAGTTTGGGCCGCCGTAGCCATCCTGCAGCGGGATGTAATTGGCCACCAGCGTGACGAATTGGTCACGGCCCGGCTCGTACGAACGGAACATGTAGAAGTCGGTGCCGTCGACTTTCGGCGCGCTGGTGATAAATGGAGCTTCGCGATGGCTTGACGCCATCGCTTGCGGGGCGACCGACGCGGCGCCCAATGCGGCGAGTGCCGCCAGTGCAAATGGCGCCGCCCTCAGTGACTTCATTGACATAGGTGTCTCCTTGGTTGAAGCAGAAAATGAAAACTGGAATCGGAGTTCCAGCAGTGCTTACGGGCCAAGGCGCAAATTGGATGAGGCGCAGCGGCTTTTTGGCGCTGGCGAGACAAACGCAACCGGCATGCCCAAGCGAGGGCACGCTGCTTGCAATCTAGCGGCGCAAAAATGCGGCCAATCGTTTCGCGCCTTGTGCCAGCAGTGTTTCCGAAGCCGCAAAACACCAGCGCAGATACCCTTCACCTTCGGGCCCGAACGCGGCGCCGGGTGCGAGGCCAAGACCGACCTCAGCCAGCTGTTTTGCGAGCGCCACGCTGTCGTGGCTCCGACCGGCGATGCGAAAGAACAAATACATTGCGCCTGGTGGCGGCGCGACTTCGATGCCAGGCACCATTGCCAGCGCGGCAACCAGCAGGTCACGCGATGCATGCAGGCGCGCCACCGTCTGTCGCACCGTTGATTCACCTTCGTTGACCGCAACAAGGCCAGCGCGCTGCACGAACGGCGGCGCACACGAGGTATTGAACTCGATCACTTTGCCAAGCTGTGCGATAAAGCTGCGCGGCGCAACGATCCAGCCGAGCCGCCAACCGGTCATCGTCCAGCTCTTGGAAAATGTGTTGGCGCTGATGACGCGATCATCGTCACCTATCTGCGACAGCACGCTTGGCGCGTGGCCATTGATGGTCATCGACGGCTCGAACACGATGCGCTCGTACGCATCGTCGGCTACGAGCCAGATGCCGTGTCGGCGGCAGTGTGCGAGTAGTTGATCCCAGTCGTGCTGTGGCATCGTCCAGCCGGTCGGATTGTTCGGCGAGTTCACCAGCACGATCCGCGTGTTCGGAGTTGCCGCGTCGAGCAGCTGTTGCAAGTTGAGCGACCACGCGCCGTTGTGGCAAGTCAATGAGACCGGGACGACGTCGGCACTCATGATGCGTGGCATCGCGGTCAGGTTCGGCCACACCGGCGTAACGATGACGACACGATCGCCGGGATCAATCAGCGCCTGGTCGATCAGTGATAGTGCGTGCACGCCGGCGCTGGTGACTGCGATGCGATCGACATCGATGCGCTCGGCGGGCATGTGCAACCGGTTTGCATACGCCGCGAGCGCTTCGCGCAGCTCGATCAACCCGAGGTTATGGTTGTAAAACGTTTCGCCCGCGTCGAGTGCGGCCTTCGCGGCGTCGCGGATAAATGCCGGCGTGACCTGATCGCCTTCGCCGAACCAGAATTTCAGAATGTCGGAGCGGCCAATGCCCGCATTGGCAACTTCGCGGATACGCGACGCGGGTAGTGCGTCGATCGTTGGACGAGTCATCTTCAGCTCCGAGGGGAGCCGGATTATCCCGTCAAAGCGAACTCCGTATTGGAGCTGGCATTGGCACCGAAAGCCGCGTCGACCACTCTTGCAGTGCCGGCAGGATGTCCGCGTGCAGCGCCACTCCGTGCGCAAGCTGATCGCGACGCTTCGCGAGCCCACGCTTGCCGGGCATGCGAACCGCGTCAACGCCTGCACGCGGCGGATTGTCACGGCACGCCTGTGCGATCCACTCGGCTTGCCGGACAAACGCGTTGAGCCCGCCGAACGCTCCTGGATCGATCGCCTGCACGAAAACCGTCGCACCCCATCCTTCTTTTGCGTCGGCGCGACCGTGGCCCGCGAGTCCTCCGGTCAGAATTTCGACGATCAACGCGAGCGCGTAGCCCTTGTGCCCTGCGTCGATGCCACCGGTGAGCAATATCGTGCCGCGCGGTTCGGAGAACAGGACCGTCGGATCATCGGTGGCGTCGCCTTCCGCCGTTAACAACCAGGGATGTGAGAGGCGTTGACCGCTCTTGTGCAGCCGCGCGGTCATGCCATTGGTCGTCAGCGATGCCGACAGGTCGATCAGCACCGGATCGCCTGCAGTCGGAAATCCGAATGCGATCGGATCGGGAGTGAATACGGCTCGCGTCCCGCCGTACGGGGCGACGCTCGCTGCGCTCGGATCGGAACACGAAAGCATCAGAACGAAACCGCGTTCGGTCGCGCGCGCGAGATAGGCGGCTAGGCAAGCGATGTGATGGCTGCGGCGGATGACCACCGTGCCTGTTCCGCACGTGCGCGCTCTCTCGATCGCATCGTCGATTGCAAGCCGCGTCAGCCACGGGCCCGG
>JBDTQZ010000455.1:0-3026 GCA_039931935.1 Burkholderiaceae bacterium
CGCGGGCGATGTCGGCACGCACTTGCGGCGCGAACTCGCGGGCAAGTATGTGTTGAAGGTTTCTGATCTTCGCTCGCTGAAAAAAATCAACAAAGAAGAAAAGTTCGTCCGCGCAGATATCTCGAAATTCTCCGATGTTCTTCGCATCACGAAGGGCGTGGATGCGATCGTGCATCTGGGCGGTTACTCGGTCGAGGGTCCTTGGAGCGCGATCCTGAACGCCAACATCATTGGCTGCTACAACGTATTCGAGGCGGCGCACAGGAACGGCGTCAAGCGGATCCTTTTCCCTACCTCGAATCACGCGACCGGCTTTTACCGGCGCGACCAGACCATCGACCACCGCGTTTATCCAAGACCCGACGGTCGCTACGGCGTCTCCAAAGTGTTTGGCGAAGCGCTCGGCAGCTTGTATGCCGACAAGTACGGCATACAGGTGTTCTGCATACGCTTGGGCAACGTCAACCCAGTGCCGGTCGACAAGCGGCGGCTGTCGATCTGGCTTTCTCCACGCGATCTGGCCCAGCTCGTCACGATCGGCATCGAGCATCCGGAGATTCGTTTTGAAATCGTCTACGGCGTGTCGCAAAACGCGCGCAGCTGGTATGACAACTCGAACGCCTATCGGCTCGGATACAGACCGCGCGATGACGCCGAGAACTATGCGAAAGAGGTGTTGGAGCGCGAGAAACCGGGCGGCGATCCCACAGCGGAGATCTACCAAGGCGGGATTTTCACAGTGGCTGAGGAGGTCCCGAACCCCGCACCGCTGCCGAAGAAGAAGAGAAAGAAATGAGCGATGGCAAACCGAAACTTGCGGTGCCTGTCGGTGCAACCGACACCCACATGCACTTCTATCACGCCGAAGTACCTCCCGCGCCCGGAGGTCCGCCGCTGCCCGGCGACTACCGCGTCGAACAGTATCGCGAGGTGCAGCAGCGCCTCGGCCTATCGCGCGTGATCGTGGTGCAACCCAACGCCTATCAAGACGACAATCGCGTGACGCTTGCGGCAATCCGGGCGCTTGGATCGAGCGCCAAGGGCGTAGGGGTCGTCAAGCCGGGGGTATCGGATGCGGACATCGCATGGCTGACAGAGGGCGGCATCATCGCGCAACGCATCTTCCAACTGCCATGGGGTGCGGTCGGCTTCGATCGCATGCACGATGTAATGGCGCGCGTACATCCTGCCGGCTGGCACGCCAACATCCAGCTCGACGGTCGCGAGCTGCCGCGATGGGAAGACGCGATCAAAAAGCTCCCGGGCAAGTTCGTCATCGATCACAACGGGAAGTATCTCGAACCCGTCACTCCCGAACACGAAGCGTTTAAATCACTATTGCGTTTGCTCGACACCGGGCGCTGCTGGGTCAAGCTGTCGGCGCCGTATGAGACTTCGAAAACCGGCGCACCGAAGTACGAAGACGTTAGTCGTCTCGCCAAGGCGCTGGTGAAGCACGCGCCGGAGCGCATGCTGTGGGCGAGCAACTGGCCGCACCCGTCAGTTCCGCGGGACGCCATTCCCGACGACGCCGATCTGATGGACTTGCTGCTGGATTGGGCGCCGGACGATGCGACGCGCAGGAAAATCCTGGTCGACAACCCTGCCGAGCTGTACGGTTTTCGCTAGTGCGCTTGCGCGGTCAACTCTGTTTGCTTGCCCACACCTGGTACGCAGCTTTGTTCACCTCGTTCGGCGGGTACAGCCCGGGCAGAGCTTGCCCGGATTCGATCTGGCCCATGATCCATCCTTCCAGGCGCTCCTGTTCAACTGACGCTGCAATCACCTGATCCAATAGCGCCGCGGGTATCACGACCGCGCCGTCATCGTCAGCCACCACCACGTCGTTGGGGAAGACGGCCACGCCGCCGCAGCCAATCGGCTGCTGCCAACCAACGAACGTGAGGCCCGCTACCGAGGGCGGCGCTGCAACGCCGCTGCACCACACCGGCAAGTTTGTGCTCAGGACGCCCGCCATATCGCGCACCGTACCGTCGGTAATCAAACCGGCGACACCGCGCTTCTTCATGCGCGCGCACAGGATGTCGCCGAAAATCCCGGCGTCCGTGACACCCATGGCATCGACCACGACCAGACAGCCTGCAGGCATTTTCTCGATCGCGGCCCGCGTCGAAATCGGTGAGTTCCACGATTCCGGCGTGGCAAGGTCCTCGCGCACGGGAACGAAACGCAGCGTGAACGCCCGCCCCACGACGCGTCCTTGCCCGGAACGCAGCGATCGTGATCCGCGCATCCAAACGTTGCGCAGCCCTTTTTTTAGCAGCACGGTGGTAAGCGTTGCGGTTGTCACGCCGGACAGCGCGCGAGCAACGGTGTCGTCAAGCGTCAGGGCCTCGGTATCCATGGATGTCTCCTATCAATGCAAGAATGCGATTGGCGGGAAGCTTGCCATACTGCACATTTGAGAGGCCATGAAGCTTGCCGAGCGAGTAGCTGTCATCACCGGCGCAGCGCAGGGGATCGGCGCCGCCTGTGCGCGCTTGTTTGCCGCGCAAGGTGCGAAGGTCGTCATCGGTGACATCAATGAAACCGGTGGGTTAACGCTGGTCGACGAAATCGTCCGCGCTGGTGGGGCTGCGACTTTTCAGCGCGCCGATGTTGGCTTGGCGAGCGATTGCACGGCCTTGATCGAGAAAGCGATCACGCAATACGGTCGGGTCGACATCGTTGTCAACAATGCCGGCGTCGTGCATGGCGCCGAGTTTCTTGACTTGGCCGAGGAAGATTTCGATCGCGTGCTGCGCGTCAACCTGAAGGGGGCGTTTCTGTGCGGACAAGCGGGCGCACGCCGCATGGCGGCGCAACCCGCGCGAGCCGACGGTCAACGGGGCGTCATCATCAACATGTCGAGCATCAACTCGGTCGTCGCGATTCCGAATCAGGTGGCGTACACGGTCAGTAAGGGCGGGCTCAATCAGCTGACGAAAGTGATGGCGCTGGCGCTTGCGCCGCACGGAATTCGTGTCATGGGGATAGGCCCCGGATCGATCGCCACCGACATGTTG
>JBDTQZ010000456.1:0-3019 GCA_039931935.1 Burkholderiaceae bacterium
AAGAGATCCAGGAAGCGATCAAGCACGGCGTGCGCAAGATCAACATCGACACCGACATTCGTCTTGCAATGACCGCGGCCATACGTAAATTTCTGCACGAAAATCCCGGCCACTTTGACCCGCGCGATTACTTAAAGCCTGCGCGTGCCGCGGCGAAGGTCATCTGCAAGCAGCGCTATGTGCAATTCGGCTGCGAAGGCCAGGCAAGCGGTATCCAGCCGCTGCCGCTAACGACGATCGCGCACGAATACACAACAGGCGCCTTGTCGCAGCACGTGCACTGACCGGTGATGAACTAAGCGGAGCGCCTCGCTCGACGCTCGCGCGGTGACTTCAGGCTTCGCCGCGCGCCGGATAGGAGTTCTTCAGCACGAAGTCGATTGCCTTCAGCATTTCATCGAAGTGCGGTCGCGCAAATGGCATCGACTGCACAGAGACGAAGTACAGCGTGCCGTCGGCGCGGATCAGAAAGATGCCCGGCTCGGAGAACAAGGCGGGCTCCTCGATGCCGGCCGAGGTCTTGCCCCGGCTGGTGGAGACGTAAAGGCCCCAGCGGCGTGCCTCTTCGATCTGGAGGCTGTGACACACGGTGAGGTTGGACAGCCCCCAGTCCGTGACCGCCTGCGCAGCGCGTTCAGCGCTGTCGCTCGAAATCACCACCATCTGGACGCCGCGTTCCACGAAGTCCGCGTGCAGTCGATTTAACTCGGACAGGTAGGCGCGGCATATGGGGCAATGCAGTCCGCGATAAAACACGACCAGCGTGAAGTGTTCCGGCGTTTGTTCGGCAAGCGTCCAGCGCGTGCCGGCGACGGTCTGAACGGAGAGCGCGGGCGTGCGCTCACGGGGTTTAAGCATGGTCGCCTCTGGAATGTAATGGCCTGGCAGTCTAATGAACTAGTCGCCTGCGCGGCAGCGACCTTACAACCGTTGCGTTAAGAATCTAACAGCCGCGCCGCCTGCGATCAGGACGGTGATCCATGAAGGTCTCCAAATAATTGCTATGCGGACGAGTATAGGCAACGCCGCTAAAGGTGCTCGATCGAACGCGCGTAATAGCTCAGCAGCTCGGTCTCAGTCGGGTTCGCGCTGTACAACCCCGCCGATTCGTTGACGAGATGTCGGAGTGTCAGCATGCGCAACCCGGCCCCGACTGCATAGTCCCAGTCGCTGCGCGGTACATAGACGTGAGCGCCGCGCGCCTGTAGCTGCTGCACCTGCGTGCCGACTTGCGACTTGATTTCCATTTCGCTAAGCGCTCCGTCTTTCGCTGACAGCAGCACGCGCGCAACCAGCGGCACCGGTAGCACCGGAATCAGACGGCCTACGTGATCCATCAGATGGCGGCCCAGCGCACTGACTTCGACGATCCGCTCTTCCTTGGCGAGCTTGCGGAAGTCGATTCCTCGGTCCGCGCAGTAGCTCTTGGTTGAAATCGGCGTACCGAAGTTGACGCACGCATAACCGAAGCGATACCACTTGCTGCGAAGTGCGAGCCCAAGCTGGGTGAAAGCAAACTTGAACGTGTTTAGGGTGGCCGCGGCCGCCGACTTGTTTGCGCGCGCTGCGCCTGCGAGTAGCTGTGTTCGATCTTCGAGCACTCGGTCGTAGTTCAATCCAAGTGGAACGAAAACGAGATCGCGATCACCGTCGAGCGAGAAACCGCGCAACATGTATTCAAGCACGCCAAACTTGGGTTCGCGCATACGGCCGTCGCGCGTCAAGCCACCTTCGGGGTAGACCGCCTGGGTCACACCCGACTCGGTGGCCATTGCGATATAGCGCTCCAGCACGCGCCGGTACAGCTCGTTGCCCGAGCCGCGTCGCACGAAATACGCGCCCATCGCGCGAATCATCTGCTGCAAAGGCCAGATGCGCGCCCATTCGCCTACCGCATACGAAAGCGCTGCCTGTTCCGCAGCCAAATGCGCAGCGAGGATGTAATCCATATTGCTGCGATGATTCATCACGAACACCACCGTGGAGTTCGGCGGTACTGCGGCCAGACCGGCTTCGTCGGAGTACCCGATGCGCACGCGATAGAGCAGGCGGCTGACTTTTCGGCTTAGCCACGCGCCGATTCGAAAATAGAAGTAGGCGTTGAACGCGGGCACGATCTCGCGCGCATAGCGCTCGACGATCTGATGCACGACCTCGCGCGGCATCTGATTTGCCTGCGCATGCGCGGTCGCCGCCTGCTGCACCTTCTCATCGAACACCAATCGATCGATCAGCGTGCGCCGGCTTGTTTGCTGGAACGGTCGAACCTGCAGGCGCAGTCGCTGCCCGACTTCGTCAAGCACTTTGTTGGCACGGGTCCGAATCACCCAGCGCGCGCTTGGCATCAAGAGACGATCGAGCACCGCCCATAGCGCGAGCAGGGCGCCGATGATCGCAACCCAGACCGGAATGACTATTGTCCCCAACTTGCCCCGACCATCTGCCTGTGGGTAGTGACGACGGTCGCTCAATGTACCGCGCGCCGAGGCGGTGGGCGCGTTCGTGCTATTCGAGCGTGACGTTTGTTTCCAGTCGACCGGCCCGCTCGTGCCAGGCTGCGATTTGAAGTTGGGAGCCTGCTCTGCCTTTCACGACCCAATCGACATGCGCACGGTCGGCCGTGACCTTCTTGTTCGGCCAGAATGAAATGCCGGTGTGTAGATATGCCCAGCCTTCGAGTTCGCCCATTTCTTCGCGCGGCTTGCCCGATACCAGCTCAGCATCGGCGGGTACTTTGATTTCGGCAAGCACTCCACGCAGCAATTTGCGCTTGACCGCCATCTTCGTGACGTAGGTCGGTAACCAGCCACTGTTCTGCACGATCAAGCGCACACGCCATGTATCAGCACCTGCGGCCTTGACTTCGACGCTGCCAAGCTCGAGCTTGGGCGAGATCAGCGCTTGCCACAGCAGCCACTGCGGGAAACGTGCGATCTCCTTTTCGCGTAGTGCCGGCGGCGGATTTGCGAAGACGTGCATCCGGTTCTGCATGTCGCCCCTCACGGGTTGCGGGCGACGC
>JBDTQZ010000457.1:0-3018 GCA_039931935.1 Burkholderiaceae bacterium
AGCTTGGCAAGCACAAGATCGGCAAGACTTGCCTGTACTTCAAGCGGCTTGCCGATCTCGACAAGTCGGTCCTCGAGCGACTCGTCGCCGGTTCGGTCGCAGAGGTCAGGCGGCGTTATCGGTAGCGCAGCGGCGCCTCGCATTTCTCTCCATCTCATCGTATGACGGAGGCCTCATGAGACTCAACGTGAAAGCGTTGGCCCTGACGGTCGGACTGATCTCTGGCCTGGCAATACTCATCGTCGCCTCAGCGAATCTGATCTGGCCGAACTACGGCCGTACCTTCCTTGATCTCGTCGCGTCTGTTTACCCCGGCTACGATCCGTCCTCCGGTATCGGCTCGGTAGTGACGGGAACTCTCTACGGGTTCGCGGATGGAGCAATCGGCGGGGCAGTATTCGGTTGGCTTTACAACTTGCTTGCGCACCGGCATTCCGGTGGTGCCGCCTAACCCTTGAGCGCGAAATGTCATGCCGTCAGAAACGTTTCCGTCGAAGAAAGACACCTGGCTGCTGGTCGTTCTGTTAGGCGGCATAGCAGTCGCGCTAGTCGCTGCAGCGATTGCACTCAGAGCCGACCCGCGCACCTGGCCCCTGGCACTTCTGATCGTGTTGGTCGCAGTGGGTTTGCCTTGCTGGCTGCTCTTCAGCACGCATTACACACTTAGTGACGAGGCCCTGATGATTCGAAGCGGGCCATTCCGGTGGCAGATTCCAATTCGTGAGATCTCCGCGATGACGCCCACGCGAAATCCGCTGTCGAGCCCCGCGCTCTCGCTCGAAAGGTTGCGGATTGAGTACGGAAGTGGGAAAGCGATCATGATCTCCCCCACTGACAAAGACGTTTTCATTCGCGCGGTCAATCAGCGACGGCATAGCGCGCGGTAGCGTGCATGGCGATGCCCGTGTCCGATCGGATGCGGCGTTGGATCAATGCACGGCCCCCACGATCGGTGCCAGCGCCGCGTTGATGCGCGCTCCATGCTCGGCGTTGATCATCGAACCCAGGATCTCGAGGAACCGCGGATCCTGAACACCGCTCAGGATGTACTGCCAGCGATAGGCGCGTAGCGTCGTCGCGTGGATGGCCTGCGCCTGGTTCGCGTCGAAGCTGCGACCCGCCACGTGCGTGAAGTAGTCAGCGTCGGCCTTCGCCTGCACCTGCACGATGCCATCGACTGCGCCAACCAGACCGATCAGCGCATCCGATCGCTAGTTTCCGGCTGAGATCACAACCTCGATCGGCGTCGGATCGAACCCGTTGCAGGGATTATTGACTTGCGGGCAGTTCGACAGCACGCACAGCACATCCATGCTTGCCTTGAGACCGACATAGTGGCCGGGCTCCTTGAGGCCGTCAATGATAGCGATCGCGCCATTGTCCTCGACCGGTACCGGCATGAAGAAATTCAGATTGGGCACGACATCGCGTTTTGACATGCCGTGCTTCGCCAGCTCCATCAGGAAGTTGTCCCGGCAGGCGTGCAACTGCGAGGCCTGCTCGCCGAAGCGCACCGTGTTGGCTTCGGCGCTGCAGCAGCCGACCACGGTGTCGTGCGCGCCGAGCGTGTCGGCGACGATCGTCATCAGCTCACGCCCGCGGTTCGACAGCAGCTTCGTTCCTTTCGTGACGGCGGTGCTGCCGAACGTCAGCAGCGTGAGCTGAGCGTCATAGCGTTCGGTCGTGTCGGCAGAGCTGTACACCAGAAAGTCCACCGCCTGCTCGCCAAGCAGATCGATGATGCGCAACGTTTCGCCGCTGCGCATCAGGCCCGACCAGGATCGCCCCGCCGGCACAACTTGGCGGTAGCGCTTCCTCGCCGCTTTACTGGCTGCCATTGCCGCTTCCATAAAGCTCAACCAAATAGGATTGCGTGCGCGCATAAGCGCGTTCGGCTTCGGCAGTCACTTCGCGGCAGAATTTCGAGAGGCCGGGCGTCTCTGGGCGCCAGACCTCGATCTTGATCGGCTGCGCGGTCGCCTTCATGGGCGCCATCGGGTGTGGCACATTCGAAAGTCCTACCAGCAGATCCATCTCGGCGTGCAGATCGACATAGGTGCCAGACAGCGAGACGGAACTGTCCCACGCGAAACGTTGGTCGCTGCAGCGCACGGGCGCGAAGAATGTCACCGGCGGATGCATGTCGCGCATCTCGAGGCCGAGCTTGGCTGTCACGATGCCGAGGTTCTCTGTTCCATTACGCGAGATCAGCGGCGAGGAGCCGTCATCGGCGCGCGGCATACCCACGCCCAGCAGGACGTCGTGGCGCTCGCAATTGTCCTCGACGACCGCCGCGAGCACGCGGCCCATGTCCGACAGGAGTACGCGTCCGCGCCCGATGCGCGCCGTCCATTGCACCTTGATCGTGTCGCAAGCGTAGAAGCGTTCGGTCGGATCGATGGCACTCCAGATCAGACACGCGACGCCGGGCGAGCCTTGAGCGTTGTCGAGCCGCAAGCACGCGCCCCTCGCAACGCGGCCGTACCAGTACCCGCCGGCGGGCACCGTCGCACTTGTCTGCACCAGCTTGGCCGGGATCTCGCGGGCGATGCGTGGCGCAGCATTGATCGCAGCCTCGAATCTACCGGCCTGCCCTTCGGCACGCAAAGCCTCGTAACGCGCCTTTAGCGCGTCGATGCGCGCCTGCTTCTCCGCGTCGGGCGCGCGGGAAGCTTGTTTAACTGCGCTTGTCATGCAGCCGGCTGAGGAATTGACGCGCGCGTGCGGTCTTCGGTTGCGCGAAAAAGATTTCCGGCTTCTCGCGCTCGACGATCAAGCCCTGGTCGATGAACACAACTTCGTTGGATACGTCGCGGGCGAACTCCATCTCGTGGGTGACGACCACCATCGTCATCCCTTCCCCGGCGAGCGCGCGCATGACGCCAAGTACTTCGCCCACCAGCTCCGGATCGAGCGCGCTGGTCGGCTCGTCGAACAGAATGACGGCCGGGTTCATGGCGAGGGCGCGTGCAATGCCGACGCGCTGTTTCTGCCCGCCCGAGAGCTGGTAGGGATACG
>JBDTQZ010000458.1:0-3013 GCA_039931935.1 Burkholderiaceae bacterium
TTCGATGCGCCGAGGTTTGCCGACGATCCGACCGCGTCGCGAAACGGGGCGAAAAAGGCACTCGCATATTTGGCCGAGTACGCCATGATGCGAGTGTGTATCGCACCGTTTTGCTCGAGCGCGGCACGGATTGCACCGATGCGCCCGTCCATCATGTCGCTCGGCGCGACGATGTCAACGCCGGCTTGCGCCTGCAATAACGCCTGCTGCGTCAGAATCGCGATCGTTTCATCGTTCAGCACGTAACCGGCGGAATCGATGACACCGTCCTGACCGTGCGTCGTGTAGGGATCGAGTGCAACGTCGGTCAAAACGCCAAGTTCCGGAAATCGTTGCTTCAATTGCTTTGCGATGCGCGGCACGATGCCGTTGGGGTTCGTCGCTTCACGGCCGTCGGGCGACTTGAGCGACGGTTCGATGACCGGAAACAGTGCGATGACCGGTATCTGCAGCCGCACACACTCCTCCGCAAGCGGCAACAGCCGATCCAGCGATACGCGCTCCACGCCGGGCATCGACGCCACGGGTTCGACTCGGTTCTTGCCGTCCAGGACAAAGACTGGATAAATCAAATCGTCGGTCGTGACCCGATATTCACGCATCAGCCGCCGCGAAAAGTCGTCACGCCGCATGCGGCGCATTCGTACCGACGGATAATCGCCAAATATCTGCATGCAAACTCCTGTGATTCCGGCTTATTAGCTGCTGCGCACCGCGACGTCAACTACGTAGCCACCCCGAAAGGATGTAGGCCAGTTCGTCGACCCCTTCTTTCTTGAGCGCCGAAAACAACTGAGCTGTTGCATGCGCGCCAATTTGCGCGGCGCGCTGCTGGGCGGTGGCTAATGCCGTTTTTTTTTCTGCGTTGTTGAGTTGATCCGACTTGGTCAGCAGGAAGTGCAACGATGACTGGCGCGGTTCTACGAAGCTGATCAATGCTTCGTCGCCACGCATTAGCGGACGGCGCGCATCCATCACGATCACGATTCCGACCAATGTCTGACGCAGACCGACATATCCCCCTACCAACTCATCCCATTGACTGCGCTGCGCTTGTGGCGCCTGTGCATAACCGTAGCCCGGCAGATCGACCAGCGTTCCGCGTGGCACGATTTGTTTGTCTTCATCGCGCTCAGAAAGCTCGAAGAAATTCAGCAGCTGCGTGCGGCCCGGCGTCTTACTGGAAAACGCCAACCTCTTCTGCCCAGTGAGCACATTAATCGCGCTCGATTTGCCGGCGTTTGACCGTCCTGAAAAGGCGATCTCAGGCAATGCTGGCGCTGGCAAGTCATTGAGGGCAGCTACGGACATCACGAAGCGGGCGGAACGGAAAAGCTGCACTGGCCACGCACTCCGGGGCTGCAAAGCACTGCATCGGGTTGCGTAGAATACGCGGCGATTTGCCGAGACAGCGTGTTGGCTGCCTGCGCGTTTCAGTTCGCCTGGAGATAGTGCTTCGATGAAATTAGCCCGCTGTCTGCGTCTAATGACTTGCTTGGTCGTTGTAGGAGGCTTGAGTGCACCGCTCAGCGGGTACGCTCAGATGAAGCCAGCCCCGACCGTCGACCCGGCGCGTGGACAGCAGATAGCCTCTCAGATATGCGCCGCATGCCATGGTGCCGACGGCAATTCGGCGGCGCCAGCGAACCCCCGGTTGGCACAGCAGCATGCCGATTATCTGTACAAACAATTGCTCGACTACACCGTCAAGCAGGGCCAACAGCGGCCCGCGCGTGAGAACGCGATCATGAATGGCTTCGCTTCGCAGCTGTCCGATGACGACAAGCGCAACGTAGCGGCTTGGTTCGCGGGCCAGACGGCGCAGCTGAGTACGGCGCGGAACAAACAAACGTTGGATCTTGGACAGCGAATCTGGCGTGCCGGATTGCCGGAAAAATCGGTGCCGGCGTGTTCGGGTTGCCACAACCCCGCGGGACTCGGTATTCCGAGCCAATATCCGCGGCTTGCGGCGCAGCACGCCGAGTACGTGGAAGCGACGTTGAAAGATTTTCGCCAGGGCGGACGTCGCAATAACCCTGCGATGCAGGAGGTAGCGGCGAAACTGTCCGATAGTGAGATTCGCGCGGTGGCGGATTTCGTTCAGGGGCTGCGACTGACGAACGCTGCCAAGTAGCGTCATGGCAAGCGCGACTCGGTCGCGAACAATTGTTCGATCGTCTCGCGCTGGCGCACGCAGTACGATTGCGCGCCGTCCACCATCACCTCAGCGGGACGTCCTCTGCTGTTGTAGTTGGAGCTCATTGCCATTGCGTAGGCGCCGGCGCTCATGATCGCGAGCAAGTCTCCAGAATGCAGTGCCAGGTCTCGCTCACGCGCAAGCCAGTCCGCGGATTCGCAGACTGGACCGACAACGTCGTACCTCTTGGCGCCGCTGTTCCGCGGCACTACCGGCAGCACGTTCATCCACGCGTCGTACATCGCAGGCCGGATCAGATCGTTCATCGCTGCATCGACGATCGCAAAATTCCTTGACTCACCTGGCTTCAAATATTCAACGCGTGTGAGCAGGACGCCGGCGTCACCGACAATCGAACGACCCGGCTCGAAGATCACCTTTTTGTGACGATGACCGCGCGCGTCGAGCCGCGACAGCAAGGCTTCGATCAGCTCCGAGACCCTCGGCGGGGACTCGTTCTGGTAGCGAATTCCCAACCCCCCTCCCAGGTCGATATGGGAAAGTGAAATTTTTTGGTTTTCGAGCGAGTCGACCAGATCAATGATGCGATCGGCAGCCTCAACGTATGGCGCGATCTCCGTGAGCTGAGAGCCAATGTGGCAGCCGAGGCCCACCAGCTCCAGCTCCGCCTTCTCGCTTGCGATCCGGCAGAGCGCCAGGGTGTCCGCGTACGCAACACCAAACTTGTTGCTCTTCAGCCCGGTTGAAATGTGAGGATGCGTCTTGGCGTCAATATCCGGATTAACACGCAGTGCTACACGCGCGCGTTTCCCTAGTCGGCGCGCCGCGGCATCGATGCGATCAAGCTCGGGAGAT
>JBDTQZ010000459.1:0-3013 GCA_039931935.1 Burkholderiaceae bacterium
CGATGGCAATCGCCTCCATTCCGTTCTCGAGTCGCTCCATTCGTGGATTTGATTCAGCCGAAAGTTGTTGCAGTTGTGCCGTTGGATTGCGGCGTCTCCTGAAGCGGCGGAAGGCATACACGGCCACCAAGAAAAGGCCGGTGAAGAAGCCACCAATTGCCATGCCTTCCTCGAAGTCACCGCCTCCGCCCTGCGGCCCACGGGGTTCCTCCGCAAATGCAACCAGGTCTCTTGGTGCAGCCGCGAGCAAACGTCCAGTGCTTGCGAGATCGTTCTCGAGCTGAATGATTCGCTGATCGAGGACTTTGATTCTGTCTTCGAGTCCGGTCCTGCTTGCGCCGACGGGCGCGACTCGGATGTCGGAGGACAACTCCTGGCGACGGGAGTTCACATTGGCCAGCTGATCCGACAGCTCGCTCCGTTGGTCGACGAGCGCTTGCACCTCGCCCGACGTAGCGGGAACCTTGATCGTTAGAATGGTTCCGGCCGGCCCCGGTGTGGTGATAGTGACGGGTGTGCCTGGCGCCTGGGCGGCTGCATGAGCCAGCTCCGGTTGTGTCGATGTCTGCATGAAGGGCAATACGGCTGAGCCGGGTTAGAGGTTACACCGCCACCACATAGTAACTAAATGGTACTATCTATCATAGCAGACGAACATTACAAGGGCGACGATCCCGGTACCATATAGCAGCTTCACGGCGAACGACGTTGAGACTTCGACGACATCCGTTGCGTTTGCCTCGCTACCGAACTTTTCGTTGGCCGGTGATCCGAGCCCGAGCGCGCGCTATTGCGAGCGAGACATCGTTACGCCAGAATGGATGATCGACAACGAGGGCATGGTCCACGTTCCGATCGACCGGCCAGGTATCGGAGCGGCGGTCGACCGGGATTTCATCGACACGCTCACCGTGCGCACCGAGGTGCTCGTTGCCGGTCGCCGACTCACCGCAGTCGTATGAGCGCCGTGCCCAACCTCGCCGACCCCAATTTCGCGAACACTGGAGGCTGTATGATAAAACCTGTGCAGGTGGTTGGGCGATTGCTGCGGTGCGGCGTGGGGCTGTGCATCGTCGTGTCGGCATTCACGGCGTGCACCGCTGCCCAGCGCCCGAATGCCAGTACGCAGGGCGCCCGCCCCGTCCTCGACTCCACTTACGATGTCGTCATTGTGAATGGCAAGGTTGTGGACGGAAGCGGGAATCCCTGGTTCTACGGGGACGTCGCCATTCGCGGTGACCGGGTGGTGCGAGTAGGGCGGCGCGGAATGCTGGCAAGCGCTCCGGCACGCCTCCGCATCGACGCGGCGGGAAAGATCGTGGCGCCGGGCTTCATCGACATTCAGGCGGGTGGACCGTACCTCGATGGCGATGGGCGCGCCGTAAGCAAGCTCACGCAGGGCGTAACCACGGAAATCCTGGGCGAAGGCTACACCGCGGCACCCATCAGCGATCTCACTCTCGCGGATCTGGCATCATCCGGACCAGCCGCCGTCACCTCTGCGCGCCGTTTTCAAGGGGTGCACGGCTTCGACGCTTGGCTGCGCGCAATGGAAGCTCACGGCGTTTCACCCAACGTGGGCGCGTTCGTGGGCGCCAGCACGCTGCGCCAGTACGGCATGGGCCTTCGCATGGGCGCCGCGACTGGTGCGCCGCTCGACTCGATGCGTACTGCGCTGAGCAACGCCATGGAGGACGGCGCGTTCGGTCTCGGCAGCGCACTGATATATCCCCCCGGCAATTTCGCCAGCACAGAGGAATTGATCGAAGTCTCGAAGGCGATGGCGCCTTATGGCGGGTTGTACATCACCCACATGCGCTCCGAGGCAGACAAGGTGCTCGAGGGCATCGATGAAGCACTCCGCATTGGCAGTGAGGCCGGCGTCGCGGTGGAGATCTATCACCTCAAGGCCGCGGGAACGAGGAACTGGAACAAGATGCCGGCCATGATCGCAAAGATCGATTCGGCGCGGACGGCCGGACTTGACGTGCAGGCGACCATGTATCCCTATACGGCAGGTGGTACGGGACTGGCAGCGTGCCTGCCACCCTTTGCGTCGGAAGACGGCAAGCTATTGAAGAACCTCGCCGATCCCGCCGCGCGCGCGCGCATTCGTGCTGAGGTGGCGCAGCCGACGAGCTACTGGGAGAGTCTCTGCGAGCAGGCAACGCCTCAGGGTGTTCTGCTCGGAGTGCTGCGTGGCGCGACCAATCAGCAGTGGTCGAGACAGCGTCTCGCCGCAGTGATGGCTGGCACGAAGAAGGATTGGCTCGATACAGTGATGGACCTGCTGGTTGCCGAAGGAGGCAACATCGGCACGATCTACTTCCTGATGAATGAGGACAACGTCAAGCTGGTTTTGAAACAGCCGTGGATGATCATCGGCACCGACGCGGCCGGAATGGATCCCGATAGTGCGAGAGGTTCAGCCCACCCGCGCGCGTATGGCACCTACCCCCGGATCCTCGGTAGGTATGTACGAGACGAAGGCCTGATTCCGCTGGAAGATGCAATCCGCAAAATGACCGGTGCGGTGGCCGAGCGGCTGCTCATTCGCGATCGGGGTCTGCTGCGGGAGGGGATGCACGCGGATGTCGTCGTGTTCGATCCGGCCACCATCCAGGAGCACAGCACGTTCGAGCAGCCTCACCAGCTTTCGACCGGTGTAGAGCACGTGTTCGTGAATGGTATTCAGGTCGTTCGTGACGGGCGGCATACCGGTGCAAAACCGGGTCGTATCGTTCGCGGTGCGGGCTGGCGCCGCGCTGCTGTCAGCAAGCAGGCAAATATGGATTGATGCCGGGCTCACGCAGACGGGCCGCTACTGTTCGGGTTTCTTCCAAACTGTCATTTATGAGAAGCCCATGGTCACTCAGCCTGAACGTTCGAAAGAAGCGGCCAGTTGGTAGGCGGAGAGCAAGGGTCAGAGGTAACGGTAAGGGGGCAGTGGCATGTCTGAACGAGAATTTCAGCGCACCATCGATCTGAACGTGACACGACCCCAATCGGTCCG
>JBDTQZ010000460.1:0-3010 GCA_039931935.1 Burkholderiaceae bacterium
TTCCACCTAACGAGCGGCGCGCGTTCAGCCGTTTTCTGGCAGCGCTCGGCTATCGATACTGGAATGAAACCGAGAATCCTGCGTATCGGTTGTTTCTGTCCTGATTTGCAGCGATCGCGCGGGCCCGATCGCTTCGATCTCCACCAACAATTCGGCGCGGCATATGTCGGCGTGCAAGTACAGCGCTGCGTCAGCGTCAAGCCCGTGTCCCGCCAGAACCTGTCGCACCAGCGGCTGATCGTCCGGGTGGCGCACGTACGCCTTCAGTAGCAGATCGGAAAGTAACGCGACATCCCGCGCGCCATGGCTTACCGCCGCCGCGACTACCGATTGCAGGTTAGTCAACGTCTCATGCGCTTGCGCCACGACGTTACCCTCATGCAGCGTTTGATGACCGACGATGCTCGCCGTTCCGGAGACGAACAGGACGTCACTGTCTTCGCCGTCGCCGCGCCACAGCGCAGCACGCGAAAAACTTGGCGCGCGCGGGCCGTATTGCTGGGGGTATCGGTAGGCGCTGGTTTGGCGAGGGTTCTCAATCGGTTCGGGTGGCGTTTTCGACGCAAGGCAATACAGCACCAGAGGTCCGCCGAAGCTGCCGAGCGCGCACGCAGCGGGCGCGCCCGTTTCAGTCGGATACTTGGCTTCGTCGTACGCTTTAAACCGGTGCAGATTGAAGCGCCGGTAGCGCTCGAGTCCGCCGTCGTCAACGTTGATGCCGGGAATTGAATTCCAGACTCGCAGCA
The DNA here is from genome assembly GCA_039931935.1 of Burkholderiaceae bacterium. GTDB lineage: Bacteria > Pseudomonadota > Gammaproteobacteria > Burkholderiales > Burkholderiaceae_F > JACCZX01. The sequence goes on from JBDTQZ010000460.1 coordinate 747, forward strand.
AATGCGGATAGCCCGAAGCCTGCAGCGCCTCGAGTAACGAGCGGTACGCGGCATAGGTAGCCGCCCCGAGTGCATCCATGCTGTCATCGGACGCGGCTGCTGACACTGTCGCGAACAGTACTTCACCGTTGTGCCGGTACCGCGTCGTGCCGACAATGCCATCGGTCGCCTCGGAACGCCCGCGCCAAAGCTCGACCACCTGACGGTCGCCGTCGGGCACGCTTTTTCCAAGGACCCCCTTCAGCAAATGCGCTTGCGGCAGATGCGGCGCGTACGCCAACGGCAGCGCCCCGCCGTGGACCGCGACGCCCAGTGTGCTGGGGTGATGCAGCAGCTGCGAGCGGGCGAACTCCGCTGCCGGCATCCACTGCACGCCAAGGCGATTTTTCGAGTGGCTGGTCAAGGTGTCGGTACCGGGCAAAAGGTGCGGATTCTAGTCATTGGCGCCGGTCCGATTGATACACTCACTGCGCCATGCATGCTGTGAACCCATCGGCTCCCCAACGCGCGGACGCCCCGCCGGCGGTTTCTCCGATCGACGGACGCAATGCCGATGTTGTGATCATCGGCGGCGGGCCCGGGGGCAGCACTGCCGGCGCGCTGCTGGCGAAAAAGGGTTGGCGCGTGCTGTTGCTCGAAAAGGATCGGCACCCCCGGTTTCATATCGGAGAATCGCTCCTCCCGATGAATCTGCCGCTGTTCGAGAAACTGGGCTGTGCGCCGGCGGTCCAGAAGGTCGGGCTGGTGAAGAATTCGGTGCACTTTCACTCGATGGAACATGAAGCCAGCCAGACGTTCGCGTTCGCCGACGCGTGGGAGGGCGTGCCGAAGTATGCCTATCAAGTGCGGCGCTCCGAATTCGATCATGCATTGCTGCAGCACGCGCGCGCGCGCGGCGTCGAGGTCATCGAGTCGTGCCGTGCCAATAACGTCAGTTTTGAAGCCGACCGCGTTGTCGTCGAAGCGAAATGCCACGATGGGCATGTAGTTAACGCGACGGCGCGCTATTTAGTCGACGCAACCGGCCGAGACACCTTCATGGCATCGCGGCTTGGAATCAAACGAAAGAATCCCAAGCACACGAGTGCGGCACTCTACGGCCACTTTCGTGGCGCACAGCGCAACGCTGGTGATGCAGAAGGCGACATCGAGATCTACTGGTTCGCTCACGGCTGGATATGGTTCATTCCCCTGGCCGACGGCAGTACGAGTGTCGGTGCGGTTTGCTGGCCCTACTATCTAAAAACACGCGATACCGATCCCTCGACGTTCTTTCTGCGCACGCTGCAGACTTGCCCGCCGTTATGGGAGCGTGTCAAGGATGCGACCCTGATCGAACCGGCAACGGCCACCGGCAACTATTCGTATACGTCGGAGCGCATGGCAGGTGACCGGTTCGTGATGATCGGCGACGCCTTCGCATTCGTCGACCCGGTTTTTTCGAGCGGCGTCTACCTGGCAATGAACAGCGCGCAATTTGCTGCCGATGTCATCGACGGCACATTGCGCGATCCCGCGTCGGCGCCGCGGCTGAATCGCGCATTCGAGCGGCGTGTGCGGCGTGGGCTGAAGACCTTCACCTGGATGATCTACCGGATGACGTCGCCGATCATGCGCAACCTGATCATGCATCCGCGCGATATTTTTGGGGTGCAGCGCGCTGTCATCTCTTTCTTGGCCGGGGACGTTTACGACTCGGGACCGGTACGGCGGCGGGTGATGATGTTTCGAGGAATTTACTACCTGAGTGCGATAAAACACTGGCGTCAGGCATGGCGTGGTGTGGTCAACCGTAGTAACGCTATTCGTCCGCAGGCGATTTGCGCCACCGACGGATCGGGGTAGCAGTGCCGACCCACGCACGCAGGGGAGCGCTCCGCGTAGTGCTCTGTGCGCTACTGGCCGGCGCCTCGCCGGCGTCGATCGCGCAAGAGCAGGACTTGCCCCTGTGGGAAGTCGGGGGCGGCGCCACTTTCTTGCGCGTTCCAGACTATCGGGGCTCGGAGGATGTTCGCAACTACGTGCTTCCCATTCCGTGGTTTGTCTATCGCGGTGAAATTTTTCGTGCCGATCGTGACGGCGCCCGCGCCCGCTTGTTCGATAGCGAGCGGATCAAGGTTAACCTGAGCGTAAGCGGCAGTGTCCCGGTCGACAGCGATCGAAATCGAGCGCGCGAGGGAATGGAGGATCTGAGTCCTTTGTTCGAACTCGGCCCGGTGGTTAATGTTCATCTGTGGCGCACCGATGATCGCCGTGCCGCGCTC
>JBDTQZ010000461.1:0-3005 GCA_039931935.1 Burkholderiaceae bacterium
CGCCCAGAAACTTGCCGGCAAGGTCGTACACACTGTTGCCGTAAAAGCCAGTCGTTCCCAGCAAGACGGCCTCCCGCCTGGGGCCGGGTCGGAGGTCGCGCGTGGTCATGCGCAGCGCGGGCAGCCGGTTGAGGGTCCCCACCAAGTGGTCATCACGACAGAGCGAGCTTGAGCTTCCCATGGCATTCTCCCCGACCTTGCAGCCGTACGCCGGCAGGACAGACCGGCAAATCCCTCAACTTACGTTTATTCCAGACGCCGGTATGCCGTCTGTGCGATAGGGGACATAAGAGGCGATCTCCCAGGCAAATCAGCCCGCAAAATCGCCCGAAGCTCGGCCGCCAGCCTTTGTGCGATAACGGACAAAGGGCTGGGCAAATGGTCTAAACTAGCATGACGGCAGCCGACAAACCGCGCCGCCGGGTCGCAAAGCGTCGCCCTTTCGTCTAAAGGAGATAGCACATGATTGCACCGGCGACCCACAGCCCCCATCAGAATCATCTGCTCGACGCCCTTCCGAGCAGCGACTACGAGCGGCTGGCACCCCATTTGGAGCTGGTACCGATGGGGCTCGGTGACGTCCTCTATGAATCCGGGGTCCAGTTGCGTTACGTCTACTTCCCCACCACCTCCATCCTTTCCCTGCTCTACGTCATGGAGGATGGCGCGTCGGCTGAAATCGCGATCGTCGGTAACGAGGGTATCCTCGGGATATCCCTGTTCATGGGCGGCGAGACCACGCCCAGCCGCGCGGTGGTGCAGAGTGCGGGTCACGCTTTCCGGCTCAAGGCCGATTTGCTCAAGAATGAGTTCGGGCGTTTCGGTCCGACCATGCATCTCCTGCTGCGCTACACCCAGGCGCTGATCACCCAGATGGCGCAGACGGCGGTATGCAATCGCCATCATTCGGTCGATCAGCAATTGTGCCGGTGGTTGTTGCTGAGTCTCGATCGTCTGCAAACGAACGAGCTCTCCATGACTCAGGAATTGATCGCCAACATGCTGGGCGTGCGGCGCGAAGGGGTGACCGAGGCTGCCGGGAAGTTGCAGGACGCCGGGTTGATCAGTTACAAGCGAGGAAGGATCACCGTGCTCGATCGCCCGGGCCTGGAGGCGCGGTCCTGTGAGTGCTACCAGGTGGTCAAGACGGAGTTCGAGCGTCTGTTGCCTTACGTCGTTACGTAGCTCTCCGAACCCTTTTTCCTTCACCGTGATCCGCCGCACTGAGTCCTTGTGTGCGGCAGCGTCCAGACGGGGCAACAACTTCGCCCTATTCTCGCGACAGTCGCAGTAGGTGAGACCGCTATCGTCGGCATCGGGCATCGGAATTGTGCCCCCATGCTTCAAGTGCTGACGCGTGCGTTTCGCCGACTCCCGCGGAGATTATCGGTGACATCGAACGAACGCGGCCCCGCAGTCAATCGCTTGCTCGAGGCGCTGCCCAGCCGCGACCTGCGCCGAATACTGGACGGGTGCGAAACGGTCGAGCTCGAGTTTGCCGACGTGCTCTACACACCCGGGGAGAGCCTTAGCCAGATCTATTTCCCCACCACGAGCTTCATCTCGCTGATCATGCCGATCGACGATTCTGCCTCGGTCGAAGTCGGTCTGATTGGAAACGAAGGCATGTTCGGGATTCCATTGGTGCTCGGCGTGAAGGTCTCGCCAGTGCGCGCAGTGGTGCAGGGCGGCGGATCTGCGCTACGAATGGATGCCGTCACATTCTGTCGCGAACTCGGACGCAGCCAGGCGCTGCAACGCGAGATTGATCGCTATGTCTTCGTCCATTTGAGCCAGCTCGCCCAGAAGGCGGCCTGCACGCGCTTTCACATGATCGAGGAGCGGCTTGCCCGCTGGCTGCTGATGACCCAGGATCGCGCGCACGCGGACACCTTCCGTATCACGCACGAGGTCCTGGCCTTGATGCTTGGCGTCCGCCGAGTCGGCATCACCAAGGCTGCGAGATCTCTGCAGAAGCGCAGTCTGATCCATTACAGCCGCGGCGATATCACGGTTCTTGACCGGCTTGGACTCAAGGCCGCTTCCTGCGGATGCTACAACGCAGATCGGGAATCGTACGATCGGATCCTCAGTTAGTCGTTTTCGCTCGCCGCGGTTTAAAGCGTTCCCAGCCGTGCACGCGTGAACGAGATGCTTCGGTCACGGCGACGGCACGCGGGTAGGTGCGCCACCGTACCGATCTTCCCGTGCGACAGGGAGATCATCGTCGTGTGGGACTTCCACTTTGGAACCAAAGGCATTGAATTCATGAGATCTACTAATGGCACGTTGAACCGCACGTTGCGACGCATGTTGCTGTCGCTGGTCATTGTCGGCGGCATTTCATCCGGATCGGCGCTCGCTCGAACGATCTATGTCGAGATCGCTCCGCCGCCCGCGCGAGTCGAAGTCGTTCCTGAGATGCGCCGTGGTTACACGTGGGCACCCGGATATTGGTCCTGGAACCGGGATCGGCATGTGTGGGTCAACGGGCGCACGATGCGGACGCGCGCCGGATATGCATGGACCCCGGACCGCTGGCACGAGACCCGAGGACGTCACGAGTACCGCGCCGGTCGTTGGACGCGCAATCCGGAACGCGGGCAGTAACCGAGAGAACGCCGATCGAGCCGCCAGCTCCATAGGCTTTTGATGCCTATGGAGCCGATTGACCCTTCCGTGGCGGGATCGGCAGCGATGTCAGTTATTCGACACCTTCGAGCGGCCGATCACTATCACCCGGTTGCCCAATTGCCACGCTCCAGGGTTCGCCTCGTTGATGACCGTCGTTGAGCCGTCGCGAAACCGGACTGTGATTTCATAGTCGCTTTGCGTCATGGCGCGAGCGGCGATTGCGCTGCCGGATGCTCCACTCGCGGCACCCCGCGCGATCTTGACGGCGACGGTGTCTGGTCTGCCGACGTCGCCTGAACGCTCGATTTGCCCGATCGACTCGACGACCCCGCAATCGCGGCACCGAACCCGGTTTCGGCGGTTGATAGTCT
>JBDTQZ010000462.1:0-3003 GCA_039931935.1 Burkholderiaceae bacterium
CCGATACGCGCGCCGGCCGTGGCGACGCGCGCATGATGGAAACCGAGTTTCGCGAAGACTCGTTGCGAGTAGCACAAGAGCTCAACAAACAGTGCGCTCGCAAGGGCGTTGCGCTGTCGCACTTCGCCACCGCATGGGTGCTGGCGCACCAGGCAGTCAGCTCAGTGATCGCCGGTCCACGCACTCTGGAGCAATGGAAGGAATATGTTCTCGCCCTCGACTGCGAGATCACTCGGGAGGATGAAGCGCTGGTCGATTCGCTCGTGAGCCCGGGCCACCCCTCGACACCAGGCTACAACGATCCTGCGTATCCGTGGGAAGGACGACGGTCCGATGTTTGATAGCGAGACGTCCAATAACGCGGGTTAGCTGATCCGCTCGAAGATCAACTGCGTCTGCACAGGCATGGCGGGACGATGCATAAATCACAACGCGTGATCTCCATCGAGCTTTGTGTGTATGTGGCTGCGAGCCTCATCCACTTCACGCACAACGCTCAATTCCTCGCGCACTATCCGAACCTGCTCGCGTCGTGGTCGCGATGCCGGAAATTTCTCGCATCGCCTACCGCGCGTCGGCCGGGGTTCCGTTGTCGGTGCGGTGTCTGTCGTGCAGCCACCGTTCGGCTTCGGCAACGGTTGCGAACACCGCCACAGGGAAGCCGCGATTGACCGCCACTGTTTCCGCAAACTTCATTGAATCGCCGTGCGCGTTAGCGTCGACATAGGCTATCGCTTGCAGCTTCATGCGGAGCCGTTTGCTCCCTTCTTCGACCATCTGAAACACGTCCAGTGTTTCTAGGCGCGGCCCTTCAAGTCGCTCTTCGATCAGTACGCGCAGACACTTGCGGTTCTCACACTCTCGAACGATGTCGTCCATATAGCGCGTCACGTTCTCTCTTGTGTTCCGACCCGTAACGACGGCATGCAGATACGCCGGTTTCTGGTCGATCGTCACTGAGTAGGTCATCCAAACAAGTTGAAAGTGAGCGGCCGGTTCTGGTGTGAGCGGTTCTCTCGACTGAGTTGCTGGGCGCGCAATGTCAGCCCCTAAGAGGAACCGGCGCAACGGGCGTTCAGCTCTGCCGACCGATCAGGGCTTGCCTGCAGCAGCGTATGCCGCGTCACGCTTTTGCTTCGCGGCCTTAACTGCGGCGTCGTAGTCGGCCTTGGTCGCCTTTTTCGCCTGGGACGTTGTGTTGCGGCGGGCGATGATGGGATCTTTGCCGGTGGCCGTCGCATCTTTGACCGCTGCATCGACCGCGGCCTTCACCTTGGTGTCACGTTCCTTGGCAGCGGCTGCGACGGACTGCTTATAAACATCGTGCGCATCTTTCTTTTTCATTCGCATCAGGACGATCGGATCGGTGCTGTTCACGCTGGAAGCAGCCGTTTGAGCTTGAACGGACCCGGCGAGCACGCCCAGTGCGGTAGCGACGCAAATTGCAATCGTTTTCATATGTCCCTCTCGATTCAGTGTGGTGGTTGCAAGGCGCGTGCAAAACTCATGCCGACTTGGAAACTACTCTGCCGTAAGCCCGCTTGGTTGAACAGAGTCGACTTCGCGAGTGACCCGCCGAGCGACTACGCGTCTCACTACGACGAAGAACAACGGCACGAACAGCAATCCGAGAACGGTCGCGGCGACCATGCCGCCGAAGACACCGGTCCCGATCGCATTCTGACTGCCTGATCCCGCGCCAGTCGCCAGTGCCAGTGGCAGGACGCCACCGCCAAACGCAAGCGAAGTCATCAGGATCGGTCGCAGTCGCAGACGCACAGCCTCCAGCGTCGCCTGAACGAGTTCGACGCCTTCGCCCATCTGCTTGAGCGCAAACTGAATGATCAGGATGGCATTCTTCGCCGATAGTCCGATGGTCGTCAGCAGTCCGACCTGGAAGTACACGTCATCCGACAATCCGCGACCGGTCGCCGCGATCAGCGCGCCGAGGATGCCGAGCGGCACGATCAGCAGTACAGCGAACGGGATCGACCAGCTCTCGTACAACGCGGCGAGACAGAGGAACACGACGATGATCGATAGCCCGTAGAGCAGCGGCGCCTGAGCGCCCGACTGCCGCTCTTCATAAGACAGTCCGGTCCACGCGATTCCGAATCCCGGCGGCAATTGCGCAGCGAGTCTTTCCATCGCCGCGATCGCATCGCCGGAACTCCTGCCCGCCGCGGCCTGCCCCTGGATCTGGACAGCCGACGCGCCATTAAAGCGTTCGAGTCGGGGAGACCCGAACGTCCACTTGCCGCGCGCGAACATGGAAAATGGAACCATGTCGCCCTGCGCATTACGCACATACCACTTGGCCAGATCCTCCGGGACCATACGAAACGGCGCGTCGGCCTGCATGTACACCTTCTTCACCCTGCCTTTGTCGATGAAGTCATTCACGTAGGCACTGCCCCATGCGGCGGACAATGTTGCGTTGACGTCGGCCATCGCCAGCCCCAGCGCGCCGGCGTGCACGGTATCGACATCGATACTGAACTGCGGTGTGTCTTCCTGCCCGTTGGGCCGCACGGCTACCAGAGTGGGATCCTTCGCCGCCATGCCAAGCAACTGGTTGCGTGCGCTCATCAATGCCTCATGACCAGCGCCGGCGCGGTCCTGCAAATACAGATCGAAGCCGTTCGCCACGCCGAGTTCGAGCACCGCGGGCGGCGGGAACGCGAACACCATGGCGTCGCGCAGCTTGGAGAAAGCCGCCATCGCGCGGCCCGCGACCGCCTTCACGCTGTTCTGCTCGCCGGGCCGATCCTTCCAGTCGCTCAGCCGGACGAATGCAATGCCGGCGTTCTGCCCGCTGCCCGAGAAGGAAAAGCCCGCGACCGTAAAGAGCGACTGCACCAGGTTCTTCTCGTCTTGAAGGAAGTGCCGCTCCACTTCGCGCAGCACTCTCAGCGTGCGTTCCTGCGTCGCACCGGCCGGCAGCACCACCTGCCCGAACAAGGTGCCCTGGTCCTCATCCGGCAGGAACGATGTTGGAAGCCG
>JBDTQZ010000463.1:0-2997 GCA_039931935.1 Burkholderiaceae bacterium
AGTACAACGCGCATCGCAGCGGCAACTGGGCGCTCGATGGCCGTGGCAGCCGTCAATCGCGGCTTCGGCTGGCGGCTGACGGGCAGGCGTTGCACGAACAATCCGCCGGCGACCCACCGAAGCGTCGCAGTGACGCGCCATGACCAACTATTGCGCAACGCGTTGACCTCGACTTCGAAGGCACCCGCTCTTGACTGCCAATGCTGGAGGTCGCCGGACAATTCGGCGATGCGAATCTGGCCGGCGAGTACTTGGCCTTCTGCCATGTTCGCGCGCTGCTGCTCGCGTTGCGCGACGGTGTCGGCTTGTTCGGCGCGTTTCTCGGCGACAGTAAGACTGTGCTCCTGCTCGACGGCGCGCTCCTCGGCAAGGGTAACGAGCTGCTGCTGGTCGGCGACGCAAGATGCCGCCTCTGCCGCGGCACGTGCCAGGATCGCCTTGCAAAACGGCTGCGAAGCAATGCCACTCAACTCGAAACCGTCGAACACGTTCGGCGGCCATTTGAAGTGCTGTGCGAGGTCTCGATGCTCGGCCGAAACATAGAACCGGTTCAAGCCGTCGAAATAGACGAACTCGTAGTTGCCCGCAAGCACGATCGACTCCCATCTCTCATGGTCTTGGGTCTGCGTCAACGGCCTCGTAGCTTCAATGACGATGATCCAGGGGCGTACGATCGAGAAGTCGATTCCCTGCAACACCGTCGCTTCCGTCCCTTCGACGTCGATTTTCAGGAAGTGAATGGGCGCGACATGAAAGCGCTCGCAAATCGACGTCACCGTCTCGACAGCAACGGTCCGCTCGATTTTCGAGAAACCAAGTGCCGCCTCGTGCCCCACGGCTGTTTCTTCGGATGTTGTGGATAGCCCCGTTTTGGGCAATTCGTAGAGGGTGATGGAACCGGGCCCGGCTCCGGCTGCGACCTGCAAGTTGACGTCGCGCGGGCGGGCCTGTTGTAGCCGCTCGAACCACTGCGCAACTGGCTCGATGTTGATGCCGCGCCAACCGCGGTCGTAGAACGCTTTGGTAACCGAGTCGACTTCCGGGTCGTTTGCGCCGACGTCAAGATAGAACCCACAATCAATGTTCTGCAGGGCACGCCAAAGCATCACATCTTCGAAGTTCTGCGCGTAGGAGATGAAAGTCATTGATCGCGTTTTTGCCACACACCGCACTTAAACTCACCGTCCTCGATAAAGTCTTTTTCAACCAATCCAGCGTGACTCACGAGTTCGTTGCGCGAACGTCCCAGAAAGAAAAACAAATGAAAACGGGTATATTCATAAAGATATTCAAAGCAAGGCGTCACGTGCGCCATGTTGCCCCCCGTTTTCAGACGCTCGGCAAGATATCTCAATTCGCCAACAGGGTGGCGGAGATGCTCAAGCACATTGTTCGAATAGATACCATCAAACTGCATTCCATCTAACACTTTCTTGTCAGAGATGGTACCAGTTGTGAGATCTGCTGCAGCCGACAAATGCGGCTCGTAGGCGTACACTTGCCAGCCTTCGCTTCGGAGCATTTGCACGCTGCGAGACCAACCGCCGGCGCCGTAATTCAAATAAACGCCCTCCCGCGACGGATTCAACGCCGCGAAGGCGCGCATCTCCTGCGGTGTGGAATCCCCTTCTTCATATACCTGATAGTGCCACTCATAATCTTGCGTCAACTCTTGCGGTGTCATGTTCAGCATCTTGTCCGGGCCAAAAACAAGGCTGCAATCAGGGCACTGATGGCGCAACAGGACGCCGCCGCCGAAGATACAATGCGAATTCAGTTCCCGAAAGGCTGACTGCGTTGCAATGTGATTGCAGATCGGACACGCTCTTTCCCCTTGGCTCGCGCCGAACATTCTTGCAATGTGATCGATAGCGCTCCATTTCGAAGCGATCTGGTGGCGTATTATGGTCTTCCAAAACTCCCCCGGCGCGCTTGCCAAATCCGCCGCGGCTTCTTGCGCTTTTGCGCGAGGCGCCATCGAAGGGTCTTGCGCATTTTCCGCCGTGGCGGATGATTTGAGGGCGGACAACTCACGCACGAGCCGATCCAATGTCTTGCGACGCACCACGGCGATGCCCAGCGGATCCAGCAATGAACCGACCAAACTATAGAGTCTTGGTTCAGTGATCATTTCGACGTCTGCAAGTCGACGGCGTATTCGGGGCGCGCGTCTGGATTTGGCAAGAATGAAATGACGATCTCCGGATCGACCCAATTGCATCCCGCAAAATCGGGCCCATGCATATTTACCACGTTGAAAATCAGCGCCAATTCGCGCCACTCGTAGTTGTGCAGCAAGTGCGTGTCAGTGCTCGTAAGCGCCGTCTGGACAGAGTAACTTCCAGCGCCGAACCGGGCAGGAAAGGCGATTTCGTAGGCGATGCGAGAGTCCGCCTGCACGTCCAGCAACTCCTTCTTCTTCAGGTCCGTGTTGGTCCCGTACATCACTTGCCCGAGCCGGTCGCGAATGCCGTATCCAAGGACGAGGCGCGCGATGAAAGCATGAACCGCAACCTCGATGTACAGAGTGACCGGTTGGCCCACATCGATCACTTCGACCCGCCGCCCGCTCGCGTCGAGCAAGGCGATGTCGGCAACGCGCGCCTCACCGGTGCCGGATGTGGTCTGCCCCCGACCATCTTCAAGCCGCCTGACTTCGACCGTCGCATTCTCTTTCTCGGCGATCAGCGCGTTGTAGAAGTCCATCACCTCTTCCGGATAGCCGTCTTTGGCAACCTTGCCGCCTTGCAACAGGATCGCCCGATCACACAGGCTCTGAATCGCCGACCGATCGTGCGACACGATCAACAAGGTCGTGCCTTGGGTACGAAACTCGCGGATGCGGTTGAAGCTCTTGTGTTGGAAATAGGCATCTCCCACCGACAACGCCTCGTCAACGATCAGTAGGTCGGGCCGCACCGCGGTTGCGATGCTGAACGCGACCCGCATCTGCATGCCGCTGGAGTAGGTGCGCACCGGACGATCCATATACTCGCC
>JBDTQZ010000464.1:0-2996 GCA_039931935.1 Burkholderiaceae bacterium
CATCCGGTTCGGGCGACTTATCCTGGTAATCCAACGGTATGCAGGGATCTGCCTGCCACCACAAGGGCATCAAGCGCCATCAGGGTGCCTTCCTTTGTCCTAACCATCGGATTTATGTCGATTTCGGCCACCTGACCCGACGCCAGGAGATGAGCGACTGCATCAATCACCGGTCGAACTGAGCCCGCATTGAGGTGATAGCGCGCTTCGACTCGCTCCGCGAACGCGTCATAGGTCGCTGCATCGGTGCTTAACAACAGGACGTCGCGGCTGCCTGTGGCGCTTTCGATCCCGACACCTCCTGGACCAACCAGCATGGCCGGTCCGTAGCGCGGATCGAGCAACGCACCCACACCGATCTCCTCGTCAAATCCGATCATGGGTTGCACAAGAAGCCCTCGTTTGGGGTCCTGGGACGTTCTGTCTAGACGTTCGCCCAGTTCGGCGAGAACCATCGGCAAAGCCTCGACATCGACGCCGACACGGACGAGGCCCAAGCGGTTGCGATGTGGCACGTCGTGAGCATTCGCCTTGACCACGAGACGCTTCCACCCCTTTTGTGCGACTAGCGCCGCGAGCCGGGGCTGATCATCCGTGGAACCGAAGAGCGAGGGCACGAAGTCAATTCCCCTGGATGCCAAGACCGCGCTGCTTTCGAGCTCGGCGAACATCTTCTGGCCCTGCTTCATTTCCGGAAGCTCCAAATTTGTGGGAGCGAGCTCTTGCCAACTCGCCACCCTACCTAAGTGGATCTTCATTTGTGCTGCAAGCATTCTCACGCCTTCGCCCATGCTTGTAGCGAGGATGCCTGGCGTCTCGACTTGCCGCAGTCCTTCTTGGGGTGCGATTTGCCATACGAAGGTAACCGGTTTCGCACAATCGGAGCAATAGCGAGCAATAGGCACCATCTGGTCGACGCACATTTCCCCGAATGCGTAATATACGACCAGCGCATCAACTTCCTCAGCGCCAGCCAGGACATCAAGCGTAGGCTTGAACAAGTCGAGCACGGCTTCCCAGCCACCACCAATGTCGATCGGGTTGCTGTCGCCGGCTCCGATCATGCCAATATCGGCGATTTTCCTGCGCGTCTCGGGCGACAGCGGTGTAACTTGTGCTCCTTCCGACACGAGTCTGTCGGCCAACACCGCGCCGGCTCCGCCAGAATTCGACAATACGCAAACACGCGGCGACTCCGGCAGGGTCCACTCCCGTGCTAGTGCGGCCAATATAGGCTTCACCTCATCATCGTCACGGATCCGGATGATCCCGAAATCCGAGCACAAGCTGTCGAAAAACAGGTCGTTTCCGGCGATGGCGGCGGTATGCGATAGCGCTGCTCTCTGGCCCGCCTCGGAGGCGCCGGCCCTCAGCAGTACCACACGTTTGCCCAGTTCGGCCGCTCGGCTTGCGGTCTCGGCCAGTACCTGCGGATCGCGAAGCGTTTCGACATAAAGCATCAGTACCCGGACTTCATCGCGCTCGATCAGGTGACGTGCGACTTGCGACGCGGTCAGTGTGGCCTCGTTGCCGACACTTACGAAGTAGGAATACCCGCTGCCACTCTCTTCGACACAACGGCTAAGCACAAGTCCAAGGGCTCCCGATTGTGCAATCAGCGCGACAGGTCCGGCCGCATTCAACGGATTGTTCAGGAACGGCGCCGCGGAAATCTTGACGTTCGTAACGCGATTCGAGATACCAAAGCAGTTGGGGCCCAGCATGGCCATGGAACCTGCGGCTTCAATCAGATCCTCCTGAAGGCGATCACCATCACCTCCCGCTTCCGCAAATTCTGACGCAAAGACAACGACTGCCTTCGCACCCGCCTCGCGCGCCTGACGCACCACCTTGACAGCGGTGTTGGCCGGGACGCAGATCACGACTAGATCGGCGTCAGAAAATTCCGAGAGCGCGCGAACAGTCGGCACACCGGGGAAGTCTGTGTGCGGATGAACTACACACACCTCACCTTCAAAGCCACCGTCGACAAGCACTCGGACGACCCGATGTCCCCAAGATTGCGGATCAGAAGCGGAAACGCCCACTATAGCGACGCGGCGCGGGAACAAAAGCGCGTCGAGGCCTTGTAGATCTTTCACTGCGTTCATTCGAGTTGGAACCCTTCTTGGGAGTAGTGCGCACATCACGGCGCGATTAGATTGTGTCGCGAGGCATCGACGCCGCGGCAGGTGGGCCGGGGCGTAATGGTCCATGGACCCTTCGGATAATCGACAACTTGTTTGAGCGTACCCGCCGTCGGCTGGGCAGCAAGGCCGCGCACCAGCACGTCGGCGATGGCTTGCCCGATCTGCGAGGCCAACCAGGGACCATCGGGCCGATACCACTTTTCGGTCCAGTTGACTCCACCCAACGCCGCGAAGGCGGCCAGTTTGGGATCGCAATCGACGATGCTGCCGTCAGTCACGCCTTCACCGATGAAGCGCACGAACGCCGCCTGGAAGCGGTCGCGGCGCTCCACCACAGCGCGAAAATTCTCCTGCGTCAACGCCGACTCCTCCAGCGCCAGCAGGCTGGGCGATGTCTCGCTGAGGATCGACTCGACATGCAACCGCAGGGCCATGTGCAGCTTCTGCAGCCCGGTGAGGCCGGTCTTCGGCACCTGCTCGATCACCGCGTCGGCGGCATCACTGGCCGCCATGTGGCACCCGAGCAGCAGCGCCTGCTTGTTGTCGATGTAGTAGTACAGTGCGGCCTTGCTGATGCCCAGCCTTGCCGCGACATCGGCCAGCGACGTTCCTGCGTAGCCGTTTCGATGGAACGACACGGCGGCCTCGCGAAACAGCGCCTCGATCTTCAGGCCACGCATTTGCGCGCGCGACGGCACTGATCGCGTCCAGGGCACGGACTTGCGGTCGCTCGCACTACCGCTTTTAAACGCGGCCGCCGACAACGACAAATCATCCTGCTGTGATGTGCTTTCGCGTTCCATGGGATCGGGCGTGGTGAATCGAAATCCTGCGTGCCACCCGTGT
>JBDTQZ010000465.1:0-2992 GCA_039931935.1 Burkholderiaceae bacterium
ATGCCATTCTTGACCAGGATTCCGGCCAGGTCGGTGCCGCCCGTCAAATCATCGGCGATGCAACCAAGCAGGGCGGGCATCAGGTTCGCTTAGATGACAAATGCCGAATCATGGCGCAATCCAGTTCGCCAAAAAAAAGCGCCGCAAGGTGCGGCGCTGGATGCGCATATCTCGAATGAGCTTGCTCTTGCGAGCAACGAAGCGAACCGTACGGGTCGATTCTTAAGGCCAACTTAAGGCCAACTTAAGGCGGCCCGGAACCGGACTCTTTCGGCGGCTGTATGGCGGGAAAGATCGCCAGAGCCTCCGTTCCGCTCCCGGCATCACCCGCCGACAGCGTGACGGTGCCGGCGTGCAGACTGGCTATCCGCCGGACGATCGCGAGGCCTAGGCCGCTGCCGCCGGCTGCGGCGTCGCGGCCACGGTAGAAGCGATCGAACACGCGCTCGCGCTCATCGGCGGGAATACCCGGACCCGTGTCCTGCACGATCAATTGCGCTGTTGCGCCGCGTGGCTGCACAGAAACGTGAACACGTCCGCTCGGCGCGGTGTAACGAATCGCGTTATCGATCAGATTGGTCAGCAAGATCCGTAGCGCATCTTCCTGGCCGATTACCCACACGGGTGTGCGAGCATCGACATCGAGCACGATGGATTTCTGCGCAGCCAGCGGTCGCGGCTCATTAACCACCGCGGTTGCCAAAGCCGCGAGGTCGGTGGGCACGGCTGGTTTCTGTGCCGCCTCTGGATCCAGGCGCGCCATGGTCAATAGTTGATGCACCAGGCGTGTGGCACGTTTGACCCCCTGCTCCATACGCTCGAATGCAATCGCACGCTCATCGGCCGATTGCGCTCGCGCGGCGAGCTGAATCTGCAGCGTCAGCGCGGTGAGCGGTGTTCGCAGCTCATGCGCCGCGTCCGCGGCGAAGCGGCGTTGCACATCGAATGCTTCGTGGAGCCGTTGCAAAAGCGCGTTAAGCGACACAACTAGTGGCTGTACTTCGATCGGCAATTTATCGACGGCAATAGGTTGTAGCGAAGTAGGGTCGCGCTGCGACAGGGTTTGCGCCACTACCGCGAGCGGGGCGAGACCGCGACCGACAATCCACCAGACGAGCAGAGCGAGGAACGGCAAAACGATAACGACCGGCAACAGCACCCTGCCGGCGCTTCGCGCCGCGAGTTCCGCGCGTAACGCCGTCGGCTGCGCAACTTGAATCGCTTGCTTACCCGATCGCGCGGCATAGACCCGCCAGGATCGACCCTCATGCTCCACCGTGGCAAAGCCTTCCGCACTCAATCTCGGAAGCGGATCGATCGCGCGCGAGCTGTAGGGGCGATCGAACGCCGGATCCCAGATTTGGACTAGCGCGCGCAACTCCGGATCGTCACTCGCGCGCTGTAAGCGCTGCAGATCGATTTGCGCATGATCGCGCAAGGACAGCGCGATCTGGCGCAGCTCTTCATCGAGTAGCAAATCGACTTCGCCGCGGGCCGACGCATAAGTCGCGATCGCCGCGATCACTCCAGCGCCAACCAAAGCGCCAAGTAACGCAACGAGCAGACGGCGACGTATCGAAGGAGCGCGCATCAGTCGAGCGTATAGCCGAGCCCGCGCACGTTGCGAATGATCGAATCGCCGAGTTTGCGTCGCAGATTGTGGACGTGCACTTCGATTGCATTGCTGCCGACGGCCTCATTCCATCCGTACAGATTTTCTTCGAGCTGCGAACGCGAAACAACGCTGCCCGCGCGCTCGGCCAGCGCCAGCAACAGCGCAAATTCGCGCGCGGACACATCGACCGATTCGCCGTGCAGCCGAACCTCGTGCGTTGCCGGATTCAAAGTCAGTGCACCGCGTTGAATCAGCGGTTCGGCGCGACCCGCAGCGCGACGTAGCAGCGCCCGCACCCGCGCCGACAACTCGTCGAGATCAAAGGGCTTTACCAGGTAATCGTCGGCGCCGGCGTCGAGCCCGGCGATGCGGTCGGCAACGGTATCGCGCGCAGTGATGATCAACACCGGAACGTCGACCTTGCGCCCGCGCATGCCTTTAAGCATCTCGATGCCGTCGCGCGCAGGCAAACCGATGTCGAGCAGCACCAGCGAGTACGGATGCGTACTCATCGAGAGCTCGGCCGAGCGTCCGTCACGCACCCAATCGACTGCGTAGCCGTCCGCCGCGAGGCCGGCAACGACTGCCTCGCCAATCATCGGATCGTCTTCGACGACAAGAACGCGCATTGCGAAGCAGCCGTAAGAGCGGGCCGCAACGATAACGCGCGCGGGCGGTTCGGGGAGTTTTCAAGGGTCCGCTGCGGATTTTCGAACCTGTGGGTAATCCGTGGGTGGGGTCCGCTCAAAGTGCTTCCCATGCCGGCACAAGCCGGAACAAACGGAGCAAACAAATGACATCACGTCCTTCCAGATTCCCAGCAGCGGCAAAGCGTCGGCCGCCTGCGCAGGTCGGATCGGGTCCGCTTTCGATGATCGCCGTCACGCTACTCATTGCAGCCATGTTGATCCACCTCCCGGCCCATTCCGCCGAGAAAGTGGGCGCGGCACGGGCTGAAGCCAGGGCAGATCTCGCGCAGCTCGAAAGAGGATTTTGGATCTGCGACCACCTCGTCACCAAGCAGGCCGCGGATATCCAGCAGGCCGGGACGTGTAGTGCGAATTTCGAGGCGCTGAAAGAAACGAAATTTGGTGGCGATTTTGAAAAGCTGCTTGCGTGGTGGCGTGTCAACAAAGCCGCGCAACACAAGGCGCTCGAGTCGATCGACTCCGCGCAGTAATGAGCACTCAAATCATCGGTGCATTCCGTTGATGTAAGCCCTTCCAAATGGGAGTTCCACCAGCAGTCCAACCAGGAGATAGTTATGAAACGCAATAGCAAATCAGTAATGTCCGTTATCGCCGCCGCCGTTATCGCATTGCTGGCCGCGGGTTGTGTCAGCGTTTGCGACGTTTTTCCGCGCGCCCAATTCAGTCC
>JBDTQZ010000466.1:0-2988 GCA_039931935.1 Burkholderiaceae bacterium
TGCGCGCGCTTCACCAGTGGGGTGTTTCACACGGCCGCGCGCTGCGACTGGCGGGCATCGATTTGAATCCTCGCAGCGCGGTCGCGGCACGTGCAGCAACCGCAACCGAGTTGAAAATCGATTACCAGACCGGCGATGTGTTCGATGCTGCCCCCCACCCGCGCCCGGATTTCATCGTGAGCTCACAGTTCACACACCATCTTGACAACGCGCAGGTAGTCGCGTTTGTACGCTGGATGGAAGCAAATTGCTCGCGTGGGTGGTACGTCTCGGATCTGCAGCGGCATGCGATTGCTTACTACACATTTCCATGGATCGCGCGGATTGCCGGTTGGCACCGAATCGTGCGCGAAGACGGCACCGTGTCGATTGCACGAAGCTTTCGGCTTGCCGAGTGGCGTGCTTTGTTGCGGCAGGCCGGCGTCACCGCTGAAGTGAAGTGGCACGTCCCGTTTCGTCTCGGTGTCGGACGTGTGAAGTGAATCCTTCCAACAAAGGCGAGGTCGTGATCATCGGCGGAGGTTTGGCCGGGGGCGCGGCCGCCACGATGCTGGCGCAATCCGGACGCCGCGTACGGTTGTTCGAACGCGAGGCTGCGCCTTCGCACAAGGTCTGCGGCGAGTTTCTAAGCGCCGAGGCGCAGCAGTATCTTGCGCGCATCGGCGTCAACCTCGACGCGCTCGGCGGTCACATCATCTCGCGGCTGCGTCTCGTGCGCGGCAGTTCGGTGGCAGAGGCGGTGCTCCCGTTTCGCGGCTTGGGTCTGACGCGCCGCGTGCTCGACGACGCGCTGCTCGAACATGCGAGCGCTTGCGGGGCCAACGTGCTGCGCGGCCATGACGTGCGCATCTTGAAGGCTACGTCGCATCTAGAGATTGAGATCAAGGGCCTCGGACGCTGGACTCCGAACACGCTATTTCTCGCAACCGGCAAGCACGACATACACGGGCTGCGGCGCGCGCTCGTCAAGCCGCCGGAAGATCTGATTGGATTCAAGACCTACTTCAGGCTCGACGCAGCGCAGACTCGGCAATTGAGCACAAGCGTCGAGGTCATCGTGTACTCGCACGGCTACGCTGGTTTGCAACTCGTCGAAGGTGGCCGAGCCAATCTATGTCTGCTTACCGATCGCGCGCAGTTCCAGCAACGCGGAGTTACCTGGGAGGGACTACTGCGCGATCTGATGCGCGACAGCGCGCATCTGCGGCAACGACTGCATCAAGCGACGCCCTTGCTCGAACGGCCACTCACGATCTATCGCGTGCCGTACGGATTCGTGCACGCACCGCTCGCAAGCGATCCGTCCAACGTGTACCGACTGGGCGACCAAGCGGCCGTGATCCCGTCGTTTGCGGGCGACGGAATGGCAATCGCTTTGCACAGTGCCGCCCTCGCAGTACAGGCACAACAGGTCAGCTGCGATGCGTACCAGTATCACCAGCGCATTCGTGCCGACGTGGCAGCACAAGTTGCCCGCGCCTCCAGCCTTTATCGATTCGGGCGTTCAGCGACGGGGCAGGCGATGTTGCTCCCGATTACGCGCCTGTGGCCCCGCGCGATGCGGCTCGCCGCCGTCCTCACGCGCGTGCCGCCGCGGGCCATAGCCAGGTTGCTCTCTCACTGAAGTGATCGGATGCCAATGCGCCGGCGAATTGAGCGATGCGCCTCACACGCTACGACGGCAAGTCCCTGCCACTCTTCCTGCTCGCCGCCTTTGGCATGAACCTTCGCTGCGCAGTGATCGCCAGGCCACTCACCACGCTCGCGTAGCGATCGCCGCGCACTGGCTCAGCCACGGGGAAGGCGGATGCCAGTTGCGCCGCCAAGAAATCGAGCCCGGTCGAGCCGCCGGTGAAATAAATGGCGTCGATGCGATCGGCTTTGAGTTGCGCCATGCGCACCGTCTCGCGCGCGGTCGCAACGATGCGAGCAACATCCTCCTGCAATGCCCGTTGTTGCTCGGCCTCGATGAACGACAGCTCAAGACCTGGCTCAACGAAGTTGAGATCAATGACAGCCGTACCCGACTCGGACACACTGATTTTGGCTGCCTCGGCACGCGCCGCCAAGTCGTGGCCCCGGTGTTGTGTGAGCACCGTCATTAGCCGCTGGTGCGCCCGATGGTCGTCGTACATGTTGCGCATCATGCGCAGCTCGAGCACGCGATTCGGCGTGTACGCCGTGTTGATCAGATGC
This sequence comes from Burkholderiaceae bacterium, assembly GCA_039931935.1. Taxonomy (GTDB): domain Bacteria; phylum Pseudomonadota; class Gammaproteobacteria; order Burkholderiales; family Burkholderiaceae_F; genus JACCZX01. The sequence goes on from JBDTQZ010000466.1 coordinate 2,197, forward strand.
CACGTAGAAAGGTCGAAGTAGATTTTCGAGGGCACAGGGCGGTCGCCGGGCCCGCTTCAATGCAGTCCCAGCACCGGCATGATCTTCTGCATGTTCACTGCTTTATCGAAGTCGGTGCCCGCGCGATGCACGCCGTGATTGGCGAGAATGTCCGCGCGTCGATCGACACCGCCATGCGCGGCCGCGCTGGCGCGTACGACCGAGAAGTCGGAGGTGCCACCGCCAATATCCGCCACCAGTACAAGCCGCTCGCCGTCGATCGCCTGCAATCTCGACTCGTAGTCAAGCGCAGCAGCGATCGGTTCAAACTGAAACTCGACCTTGGACAGGCCGGATGCACGCGCTGCCTTTAACAGGGTCTGTTGGGCTTTGGCATCCCGACGCGGATCGTCGTCAACGAAAAAGACCGGGCGGCCGATAACGGCGCGGTCAATCGGCCGCTGCCAGTGCGCCTCGGCCTGCTGCTTGATGTGACGCAGATACGCGACCACCACGTCGATGTATCGGATCTGCAAGCCACCGCCGAGCTCGGTCGCCTCGTCCATCAGATCCGAACCGAGGATGCTCTTGATCGACCGCATCAGCCGACCCTCATGTCCGTCCACATAGGACGCGATTGCGGCACGGCCGAAGCGACGGCTACCGTCCTCGGCGCTGTAGAACACCGCGGTGGGCATGCTGGTGGCATCCTGCTCTAGCGGCGCGAGCTCGATTCTCGTTAATCGCGTATGCGGATCCCCCGCGGCACGCGCCACGGCCGAGTTCGACGTTCCGAAGTCGATGGCGCACGAC
>JBDTQZ010000467.1:0-2980 GCA_039931935.1 Burkholderiaceae bacterium
GATTTGTCTAAACGCAAGCGTGCGCCGTTTTTGGCAATCAACTGCGGCGCGATTTCTCCGCAGCAGATCGATAGCGAACTATTCGGTCACGAAGAGGCTGGTGTAAACAGCAATGGTCATGACCATAAAGGGTTCTTCGAGCGCGCCAGAGGCGGGAGCCTTCTGCTGGATGAAATTACCGAGATGTCGCTTGCGTTGCAGGTGAAGCTGCTGCGGGTGCTGGAAACTGGGACGTTCGTCAGGGTCGGGACGTCACAGCCAATCGCCGCCGACGTGCGGATCATCGCTGCCAGCCACAAGCAACCAGGCAAGGCGGTCTCCGACGGAACGTTCCGCGAAGATTTGTATCATCAACTCAACGTATTTCCGATACATATGCCGCCTCTGCGCGAGCGCGGTGGCGACCTTGAAATGCTGGCCCAGCATTTTCTGGACGAACTCAACACCACCGAAAGTTCCGCGAAGCGCTTCGCCCCCTCAGCGGCCGCGTCGTTGTACGAACATTCGTGGCCGGGCAATGTGCGCGAGCTCAAGAATTATGTACAGCGCGCCTACTTATTGGCCGACACAGTCATTGACGAGTACACGCAGTCCGACGCGTCATCAGCGAGTGCCGATCACCACGACGACGAGATCACGGTGAAGATCGGCATGCCCCTGGATGAGATCGAGGAGCGTGTCACGATGGCGACGCTCGCGCGGTGCGGCAATGTCAAGAAGCGCGCGGCGGCGATTCTCGGTATCAGCCTCAAGACGCTTTACAACCGGCTCGAAAGTTATTCGCAGCGAGAAGGCTCGGACGTCGAGGGGGACGCCCAAACCATTTGATCGTGTCGTGGTGCATTACTATCTCTGGATAGTTCCGGCACCGCTCTTTTACGTAAACAATGGCAGTTTCGCCCGGCGCATTGACCGAGCGGCTTCGCGCGCCGCTCGCGGTTAAAATCATCGCGTTCGTTGCGCTTATTTTTCTGTTGAAGAGTGCGCGCGACATCGTTTTGCCGGTGGCGATTGCGATCATCCTGACGTTTCTGCTCGCGCCGCTTGCTCGGATGTTGCGCAGCCGAGGATTCAACGATGCGTTGGGAGCGGCGGTGGTGGTCCTCGGGCTGCTACTGACACTGGGCTTGCTGGCCAGTCGTCTGGTGGCACCGGCCAGCGAATGGATTGCCCGTGCCCCCACGTCGGTACAGCAGCTAATCGATTCCTACGAGCGATTGCGCCGGTCGGTTCCGTTCATGGCGCCGCCCGAAATCGCACTCAGACCGACAGTGACGGCAAATGGGCGCCCGGCCGTCGAAATTGTTCCGTCGGCACCGGCACCAGCTTCAGATCCGTTAAAGGACAAGATCGCAATCGAGGGGATAGCACTTACCAGTTCTTTGATCAAACAGGCGACCTGGGTCACCGTATCGACCGTTGCGACGATTATTTTGTTGTTCTTCTTTCTGGCGTCGGAGCGTTGGCTGATGGCACGGACGGTCGAGGCAATTCCCAAGCGGCGCGTACGTGTCGCTGTAATCGGCGGTTTTCGCGCGGCCCAGCGCGATATCGCGCGCTATCTTGGAACGCAAGCCATGATCAACGCCGGCGTCGGCATTGCGAGCGCGTTGGCGCTCATGGCAATCGGCTTTCCGAGTCCGATTCTATGGGGAGTCATCATTGCAGTGCTTGGGTTTATTCCCTATCTTGGACCCCTTGTTTCCGTTGTGCTGCTGTTGCTCGCCGGCACGATTACATATGTGACGTTCGGCGAGATCGTTGCGCCGGCCGCCGTTTACGCCACCATCAACGTTCTGGAAAGCAACTTTATTGCGCCATGGATTGTTGGCCGGCGACTCGAAATGAGCCCACTGTTTGTCTTTCTTGCGGTGATGGTGTGCGCCTGGATGTGGGGTGTGGCGGGAGCATTCCTCGCCGTGCCTCTGCTAGTGATCATTCGAAGTGCTGCCCGCCGTTCGAAAAGCCTGCGGCTATGGTGTGTCTATCTGGATCGTGGCAGACCCGAGTTGCCGACGATGCGGGCACTGCTGGGCATTGGTCTGCGGCGCCGGCGCCGGCGTGCACCTGCAACCGACGCGAACCCGACCTCCGCAAGTACGCCGAGCTCTCGCCCCACGAGCGGTCGAAAACCGTTTCTCAGGCGCGCCTGATAGTGCACGCCCTGGGCGCGTGCATGCCGGGAATTTGCGGTCCTCTCGCTGCAACGAACGCGTAGAATTCCTTCACTTGGCTAGCTCCTACATAGCGCCGACGCTTGGGCATATGAATTGCTGCAACAAAAGAACGTTCAAGAGAGACACCATGACTCAAAATCCTCCAGGGCTTCCGTTCTCATTGGTCCCCCCCGATAAGTTGAGCCGCGAGCCGACCGATCATCCCGATCGTCTTCCGGCCGATCGCCGGAGCGATCCGATTACGCGCCGCTTGCGAGTGTTGGTTCGTCGCAGCCTTAACGACCGGCCGAACTGACCGACCCTTAGGTCGGAGTCCCTTAGGTCGGAGCCGCTCACACGCCGCGGCGGCGGGCATTGATGTTGCTTGCGGGGTTCGACTGTGCGCCTCGCCTACGTTACCGAGACATTTCCGCCAGAAATTAACGGCGTTGCTCTGACTGCCGAGCGGTTTGTTCGTGGCTTACGGGCCCGCGGCCATTCGATTGATTTGGTACGTCCAAAGCAACCGCACGAGCCTCACCTGGATACGAGTGGCGAGTTGCGCTCTCCGGGGATACCGATCCCGATGTATCGCGATCTTCGGATGGGAGTGCCGCAAATTTCGCGGCTTGCCAAGCGTTGGCGCCACTGGCGGCCTGATCTAGTCCACGTTGCGACCGAGGGCCCTCTAGGTTGGGCGGCCATCCGTGCGGCGCGCGTGAACAGGATACCGGTCACGTCGGACTTCCGCACGAACTTCGATTTGTACAGCGAACACTATGGCTTTGGTTGGCTACGCGGCATCGTGGGCGGGTACCTGAAGT